>CAYSOD010000592.1:0-2554 GCA_964432385.1 uncultured Rubrivivax sp. | reverse complement strand
GACTGGTGCTACGCAACCCAGTCCAAGGGCGCAGCCACCCAGCTTGAATGGCTCAAGACGCCACCCAAGCGGCACTCTCCGAGCACGATGGCCGAAACGCTGGAGAAGATCCGGGCGTTGAAGGAACTGGGCGTGCACGCCTGGCCCCTGGACACCGTGGCCCTGAGCAAGCAGCAGGCTTACGCCGCCCATGTCCAGATGCGGCGTCCGTCGATGACCGCACGCATCGAGCGGCAGCGCCAGACCGTCGAGATCGCCTGCTTCCTGCGCGTCACACTGTTGGAGCTGACCGACATGGCGCTGTCGCAGGCTTCGCGCCGCAGCCAAGACCTGTTCCGTAGCGCCGCCGAGCGTGTCGAGAAGGGACGCTCACGCAGCGGCGGCGCGACGCTGCAGCAGGCCCTCAAGGCCAAGTCGGTGCTCCACGACGAGTCCAAGCCATGGCGCGATCGCGTGCTCGAAGCCCGCGCCTTGCTCCAAGACATCGGCGAAGCTGGCACCAGCACTTTCGCGGCCCAGGTACGTAGGGCGCTGGCCGAGGACAACCGACGTGTTCATTCCCACCTGGTGGGCCTTCGCGACATCGAGTTTGCCGGCGCGTCGGGCGACCCCGGCCACGACCAATGGCAGGCCTGGCAGCGGCTACAAGCTCTGGGCGCCAAGGAGATCCCGCAGGACTTCGAGCTGCCGCCGGTAGGCGCAGCATGGAACACGATCGTCAGCGACCTTGATCCTCAGTCTCGGTACCGAGCATTCGAGGCCAGCACGATGATGGCGCTGCGCAAGAGCCTGCGGCGCGGCAGCGCATGGGTGAACCATTCGATCAGTTTCCGCGCCCGCGAGTCGATGCTGCTGGAAGGTGCCGACTGGAGCCGCACGAAGGAATTGCACCACCAGATTCTCGGCCTTCCCGACCAGGCCATGGCATTTTTAGAGCCTATTCTGGCGGGCGTGTCGGTCGGCCTGACGGCATTGGCTGAGGCTGCCATTCGCGGCCAGATCGAGATTGGCGTCGACAAGCTCCTGCACTTGCCGCCAATCCGGCCGTTGGACGAGGAAGTGGAACCGCGCAAGACCAGGGAGGCGGTCTTCAAGCACATCGGCTCCGTCCAACTGCCGGACCTGCTGCTGGAAGTCGACGCCGTCACCCACTTCAGCGAGGCGCTGCTGGCCCGCCGTCCGTCGTCGAGCAGCGAGCTGCTGGCCGTCTACGGCGCGCTCCTGGCCCATGGCACCGATCTCGACGCCAAGGGCGTGGGCTCGATGATCCCCGGCATCGACGCGGCGCACATCTCCACGGCGATGCGGGCCGTCGAGCTGAGCGGCAGGCTGCGCTGGGCCAACGAACGGGTGTCGGAGTATCAGAACGCGCTGCCGATCGCGACGCTCTGGGGCGACGGCACCAAGGGCTCTGCCGACATGATGGCCATAGACGCCAGCCGCCACTTGTGGACGGCCCGGGTGGACCCGCGCCGGCGCACCTATGCCGCGGGGCTGTACACCCACGTTCGCGACCGCTGGGGCTTGTTCTACGACCAACCCGTCGTGCTAAACGAGCGTCAGGCAGGCGTGGCCGTCGAAGGCGTCGAGCAGCACAACCGTGCTGAAGACCGGATCCGAATCTCTCTGCTGGCCGTTGATACCCACGGCGTCACGAATGTGGCGATGGCCATCGCCAAGCTCTTGGGGTTTGACCTGTGCCCGCGGCTGCGCGATCTGCGTGAGCGAAAGCTCTTCGTGCCCAGGGGTTGGCCGGTGCCAGAGAGCCTGGAGGGCGTCACCGTGCGCCGGGTGTCGGTGAAGGCGATCGAGCGCGGCTGGGACGACCTAGTGCGCCTAGCGGCCTCAATTCGTGCGGGCAAGGTGTCTGCCGTGCATGCCATCCACCGGCTGGGGTCAGCAGCGGTCGGCGACCCTCTGTACCGCGCTGCAGAACACCTTGGGCGCCTTCTGCGAACGCTGTTTCTTTGCGACTACCTGACCATCCCGGACTATCGGCGTGAAATCCACACGCTGCTCAACCGGGGCGAATCGGTGCATCAGCTGCAGCGCGCCATCCATGGCGGCCAGCTGGCCCCTGAGCGTGGCCGACGGCGGCAAGAGATGGCGGCAATTTCGGGAGCTCACGCACTTCTGACCAACATCGTCTTGGCGTGGAACACGATTCGCATGGACATAGTGGTGGCGAAGCTCAACCGGGATGGCATCGGCATTGAGGAGGACTGGCTGCGGCGGATAGGCCCGGCGCACTTCTCGCACATCAACTTCCGTGGGACGTTCCGGTTCAACGTCGAGCGGTACGCGGACGTGCTCGTAGAGCGCGCTGCCGGGTTCGGAGTGGCCAAGCCTGGCCGGTGAGGCCCGCGGCCACATCCCGAAGGCCGGGATGTCGGCGATAGGACGGTCAGCTAACCTTCAGCAGCAACTGGTGACGGGAGGCCAACGAACCTTCGGCGACGGTCCGCAACACCGATTGCCTGCCCGGAAGCAGACTCTCCGGCCTGTCAACTGGACCCGCCATGGCGTTCAGGCCAATCCCGTGATTCGTCCCTCA
>CAYSOD010000591.1:0-2557 GCA_964432385.1 uncultured Rubrivivax sp. | reverse complement strand
GGCTACAAGGCGAGATCGCCATCTCCGGCGCCAAGAACGCAGCGCTGCCCGAGCTGTGTGCGTCCCTGCTGACCGCCCAGCCGGTGACGCTGCGCAACGTGCCGCGGCTGCAGGACGTCTCCACCACGCTGAAGCTGTTGCGCCAGATGGGCGCTACCGCCGAGTGGAGTGCCGACCAGCCGAACGAGCTGCAGCTCGACGCCGGCCCGGTGAACAACCCGGTGGCGCCGTACGAGCTGGTCAAGACCATGCGCGCGTCCATCCTGGTGCTGGGCCCGCTGCTGGCGCGCTTCGGCGTGGCCATCGTGTCGCTGCCTGGCGGCTGCGCCATCGGTTCGCGCCCGGTGGACCAGCACATCAAGGGCCTGCAGGCCATGGGCGCGCAGATCACGGTGGAGCGCGGCAACATCATCGCCAAGACCACGCGGCTGAAGGGCGCGCGCATCACCACCGACATGGTCACCGTCACGGGCACCGAAAACCTGCTGATGGCCGCCACGCTCGCCGAGGGCGAGACGGTGCTGGAAAACGCCGCGCAGGAGCCGGAGATCCCGGACCTGGCCGAGATGCTGATCGGCATGGGCGCGCGCATCGAGGGCCATGGCACCAGCCGCATTCGCATCCAGGGCGTGGACGCGTTGCACGCGCCGGCCACCCCGCACCGCATCATCCCGGACCGCATCGAGACGGGCACCTTCCTGTGCGCCGTAGCGGCCGCTGGGGGCGATGTCACCTTGCGCGGGGCGCGCGCCTCGCACCTGGACGCCGTGCTGGACAAGTTGCGCGAGGCCGGCACGGTGATCGAGTCGGGCGAAGACTGGATCCGCGTGCGTGCCGAGGGCCGGCCCCGGGCGGTGGGTTTTCGCACCAGCGAGTACCCGGCCTTCCCCACGGACATGCAGGCGCAGTTCATGGCGGTGAATTGCATCGCTGAAGGCGCGGCCAAGGTGTCGGAGACCATCTTCGAGAACCGCTTCATGCACGTCAACGAACTGCTGCGCTTGGGTGCCCACATCGAGATCGACGGCCACACCGCGGTGGTGCAGGGCGTGCCGCGTCTGTCCGGCGCCACGGTCATGGCCACCGACCTGCGCGCCTCGGCCAGCCTGGTCATCGCCGGCCTGGTGGCCGAGGGCGAGACCGTGGTGGACCGCATCTACCACCTCGACCGGGGCTACGACCGCATGGAAGACAAGCTGCGCGGCGTGGGTGCCGACATCGAGCGCCTGAAGTGAACTCTGAACGGGCCGCCGCCATGATCACGCTCGCACTGTCCAAGGGCCGCATCTTTGAGGAGACGCTGCCGCTGTTGCGCGCCGCCGGCATCGAGGTGCTGGAAGACCCGGAGAAGAGCCGCAAGCTCATCCTGCCCACCAACCGCGACGATGTGCGCGTGGTGCTGGTGCGCGCCACCGATGTGCCCACCTACGTGCAGCATGGCGGCGCCGATCTCGGCGTGGCCGGCCTGGACACCCTGCTGGAGCACGACGACCACGGCCTGTACCGGCCGCTGGACCTGAAGATCGCGCGCTGCCGCATGAGCGTGGCGGTGCCCGTGGCCTTTGACTACGCCCGCGCCGTGCGCCAGGGCTCGCGCATTCGCGTGGCCACCAAGTACACCCAGATCGCCCGCCAGCACTTCAGTGACAAGGGCGTGCACGTGGACCTGATCAAGCTCTATGGTTCCATGGAGCTCGCCCCGCTGACGGGGCTGGCCGATGCCATCGTCGACCTGGTGTCCACCGGCAGCACGCTCAAGGCCAACCATCTCGTGGAGGTGGAGCACATCATGGACATCAGCGCCCGTCTGGTGGTCAACCAGGCGTCGCTCAAGCTCAAGCAGGCGCCCATCCGCGCCTTGATTGACGCCTTTGGCCACGCCATATCGCAGAAGGCCGGTGCGGCGGGCGAAGGGAAGACACCGTGAGCGGCTCGCCCCGCCTGGCCCTGCGCCGCCTGTCCACGGCTGATGACAACTTCGAGGCCGACTTTCAGCGCGTGCTGCACTGGTCGGCCGAGACGGATGCCGCCATCGAGCAGCGTGTGGCCGCGATCCTGGACGACGTGCGCACGCGGGGCGATGCCGCCGTGCTGGACTACACCGCACGCTTCGACGGCCTGAGCGCCCCCACAGTGTCAGCCCTCGAGATCAGCCAGGAGGAGCTCCAGGCCGCGCTGGCGCGCATCACCCCGGCCCAGCGCCAGGCCCTGCAGGCCGCGGCCGAGCGCGTGCGCCGCTATCACGAGCGCCAGCTCGAGGCCTGTGGCCGCAGCTGGAGCTACCGCGACGAAGACGGCACCTTGCTGGGCCAGAAAGTCACGCCGCTGGACCGGGTGGGCCTGTACGTGCCCGGCGGCAAGGCGGCCTACCCCTCCAGCGTGCTGATGAACGCCGTGCCCGCCCACGTGGCCGGGGTGGGCGAGATCATCATGGTGGTGCCCACGCCGGTGCGCGGCAGCGTGGCGACTGGGGGTGCAGGCGGTGCAGGTTCTGCGTCGGGTGGCGCAGCGGCCACCGCGGCGGTGGGTGAACGCAATGACCTGGTGCTGGCCGCCG
>CAYSOD010000590.1:0-2558 GCA_964432385.1 uncultured Rubrivivax sp. | reverse complement strand
GCTGGCATCCCCTCATTGGCGGCCCATGTTTTTAGCTCCAGCCAGTCGATGAATTGACTCTGGGCCACCCAGATCGCTTGGTCGTAACACTGCCGATCCCTCCAGTGCAGAAAGGCGGCCAGACGATCCATCACGCAGTACGTTGGCGTGATCACACGGAGAGGGCCAAAGGCAGTATTAATCGCCTTAATGCCACTGGCATTGACGATTTTCTCACCGAACCCAAGTGGCCCGGCTGGAAACTCAAGCAGCCATGGGGTTTGTGGATGCGCGAAGAGTCGTTGTGTCTCGATGGCAATGAAGCCCAAGGCCTTGACAGCTTTCGCCAGCTTGCCTGGTGAGGCTGAACTCACGAAGTCGAGGTCATTACTCTGATAGCGATTGTTGGTGTAGATCGAGACGGCTGCGCCACCAGAAAGCGTTGCCACAATGCCGGCTGATTCCAGTGCCTGGCTGATGATGGCAGCAAGTTCTACCAGAGAGGTATGGGAGTTGATCTCAGCCATGTATCACAAGCGGCTTATTGCTCTGCCTGGGACGCTGTCTCTGGCGAAAGTACTGCTGCTGATCGTCTTCCGGTAGCGCAGCCAGTTCCACTTCCAGAAGCTTGCGAAGGTTGCGTACGGTGGGATTGCGTTCATTGAAACTGAACAGGCGCATGTTGCCGAGGCGGCGGCTTACCAGCACTCCCTGTTCTTCCAGCCGCTTCAGCTGTCGCTGCGTCATGTTCAGGCCGAAACCAAACGTCTTTGCGATGCGCTGGGCGTGGCCCTCGCCGTAGCACTGCAGAAACAACAGCACGCGGGCGGCGGTGCGATTCCCAAACACCGCCTCCAGAACCGGGTTCATGCGCGTAACACCCCGTTACGGGGTTAATGTACCCCCATTATGGGTCAAGCCACCCCGTCTGGGGGTATGAGGCTTCCGGTCCGTTCAGGCAGCACCCCCCCATCTCTCCGCCACCCATGGGGACTCTCTGACCAAAGCTGTCTCCCGCCGCCGGTCTTCTGGCTAGCCAAGGCGGTGCCAGTCAGCTCAGCCGCCGTCGCACGTCCGCGTGGAACGCCTCACGAAGATCCAGCAGCTCGGGGGCGATGGACGGGGTCTCGCCGCAGTCGGCCAGTTCCTGCAGCAACCGTTGGAGCGAATGGCTTCGGGGTGGTTCCTGCCCGTGGAGAACCAGCAAGGCCTTGAGCAGCTTCTCCAGCGTCTGCTGCGCCAGGAAATCCCAATCCTCCTCGGCAAGCGTGGCGGCATCCAGGGTGCCCCTGAGGCTGCCCAGGTGCCTGGTGGCCAGTCGCAGCAGCAGCAGCGCGTCCTCAGCTGGCGACATGCAGTTCCTTCCCCTCGCGCAGGGCGCGCGCCACCACATGCCAGCGGGAGCCCGACAGCCGTTGGGCGTCATGGTGTCCCACCACCACCAGATCCACAGCCACCCGCAACGGCAGGGGCTGCAGCGCCGCGCGCAGGGAACGCAACGCCTCCTGGCGTTCGGGCGGGTTGAGCGTGGCCTGGGGCATCATCACCAGAAGATCGATGTCTGAATCGGGCCGTGCCTCGCCCCGAGCCCTGGAGCCGTAGCCGCAGGCTTCTCCGAAGGAGTACAACAGCAGCCGCTTGGATTGGGGCTCAACCGGTGCCAGAGCTCTCATCACCGCCTCCAGCTCGGCGTCGATGGAGTGGACTGGACCTGCCATCGCTTCAGGGTAGAGCGGGCATCTGAGGCTCAGAGCGCATAGGGATGCAGCACACCACCCAGCGTCAGCGGAAAATCGCGGCTGTTGCGTGTGGCCAGCGTCAGCTGCGCGCAGCGGGCCGTGGCCAGGATGATGGCATCGGGCACCTTCAGGCCATGCTGCTGGCGCAGCCGCGCCGTTTCTCGGGAGCTGGCGTCATCCAGGGGCAGCCGCGGGAAGCCCTCCAGCCAGCTCTGCACCGCCTCGCTTTCGCCGTCGCGGCAACCCACCAGCACCTCGATCCAGGTGATCACGCTGATGCGTGGGCTGGGCTGCTGCTCCAGCCAGGCCAGCGCCGTCGCCTCGCCCCGCAGCACATCGATCAGGATGTTGGTGTCGAGCAGCAGCATCAGCGTTCGCTCCACTCGGCCCGCAGCGCCTGCTGCAGCGCCACGCTGTCTTCATGGCGGTCGCGCCAGAGGCCGAACACGGCGCTGTGGCCAGGTTGCTGCTGCGCCAGCCACAGCCGCAGCGCCTGACGCATCGCCTCCGCCCGCGACAACCCTCGCTGCCGGCACAGCGCATCCAGCTGGGCACGCTCCGGATCGGGCAGGTCCACGATCGTGCGCACGGTAATGCCGTCATCAGATGCCGTCATCATATGGCTGTTCCTGGTCCAGCGCCGGCTGGTGGGAGTGCCCGATCTCAATGGAAGGTCCTGCGACCGATAGACTAGTCAGATAACTAGTCAGAAACAGGGGTGTCGTGACCATCTGGCCTGTTCAGCACGCCAAGGCACGCTTCAGTGAGCTGCTTGACGCCTGCCAGCGGGAGGGCCCGCAGGTGGTTTCACGCCGCGGCACCGAAACCGCTGTCCTGGTG
>CAYSOD010000589.1:0-2561 GCA_964432385.1 uncultured Rubrivivax sp. | reverse complement strand
GCCGTGGACGAGGCCATGATCCACCGTACCTCCTCGGCCAGGCGGGTCTCGGCCTGTCGCATCCAGCGCCGCGAGCGGCCCTCGAAGAAGTCGGAGAGGTGGTCCATGACGTCGAAGACGACGTCCAGCCCCTTGTAGCGACGGGCTAACTCCAGCGACAGCGCACAGGGTTTGGCCAGGACGATCCGGGTGTCCGGCGTGACAAAGTCGTCGATGGCCTTGAGTACCGGCCGCCACAACTGCTTGTTCAGCGCGCGGCCCCACTCCAGGGGCTCCAAGGGTGGGACCGCGCATCGCAGATGTCGAAGCCAGCTCTCGCGGGACCAGAGCGGGCTCAGATCGGTACCGGATGCTCCAACGGTTCGCGCCAGACGGCGCAAGTCGGACAAACGTGGCAATCTCGAGGGCCCTGGTTCGACCCAAAGCACCTCTGCATCGTGCTGCCGGTGAAACCACTCGACGAAGTGATGCGGCCGCTGTGCAAAGCTGCTTAGCGGAACAGGAGAGACATAGACAAGCCGCATCGAATGCTTTAGACGCCGAGTCGTGACAGTGCAGACACGGTTTAACAGGGCCTTGCGCCAGTGGACCCGACCGAGGAGCCCAGGCAAACCTCAGCGGTCAGGACGGCAACAGATTGTCCTTCAAAGCAGAAAGGACTCTCAGCGCCGCCCGGCCGTCGCCGTAAGGGGAGCCGGCAGTGGCCATACGGGCGTAGGTTTGAGGATCTCCCAGCAGGGTCTGCACACCCTGGATGATGTCGATCCGGTCCGTACCCACCAAGCGGTTGCACCCCCAGTTCACGGCCTCCGGCCGCTCGGTTTCCTGCCGCAGCACCAACACCGGCTTGCCCAGCGCTGGCGCCTCTTCCTGCACGCCGCCCGAGTCACTCAGGATCAGCCGCGAGCGGCTCATGAGGTGGCAAAAGACGGGGTAGTCGCAGGGCTCGATCAGCAGCACGTTGTCATGCTGGCCCAGGTGGGCGTGCACCACCTCGCGCACGCGCGGGTTGGGGTGGACGGGGTAGATGAAGTCCAGGCCCGGGTGGCGGTGGGCCAGGTCGGCAATGGCGCCACAGATGTCCAGCAGCGGCTGGCCGTGGTTCTCGCGGCGGTGCGCGGTGACGAGGATGAAGTCGCGCCCCGGACGTGCCGGCAGCGCAGGTGCGGCCTGGCGCAGGGTCATCTGCAGCGCGTCGATGACCGTGTTGCCGGTGACAAAGATGTCCCTCTCAGGCACGCCCTCGCGCAGCAAGTGGCCCCGGGCAGTGTCGGTGGGCGCAAAGTGCCAGCGCGTCATGCGCGAGGTGAGCACCCGGTTCATCTCTTCCGGGAAGGGCAGGTGCAGGTTGCCGGTGCGCAGGCCCGCCTCCACGTGGGCAAAGGGCACCTGGCGGAAGAAGGCCGCCATGCTGGCCGCCAGCACGCTGACGGTGTCGCCCTGGCCGATCACGGCATCGGGGCGGGAGGTCTCGATGAGCTTGTCCAAACCTTCCAGAATGCGCGCTGTCACAGGCGCCAGCGCCTGGTCGTGGCGCATGGCCTGCAGGTTGTGAAGCACGGGCAGTGCGAACTGCTCCACCAGCGGGTCGATCAGTTCCTTGTGCTGGCCAGTGAGCACCAGTTCACAGTCTGCCCAGTCGCTGGCCTGGATGGCCGCCACCACGGGCGCGAGCTTGATGGCCTCTGGACGGGTGCCTATGACCACCATGAGTTTCTTGCGCGGCGGGCCCTCCTGCGACTCCGCCTGGGAACCGGTGGGCGAGGTCATGGCCGCGGCAGGCTCTCTTCGCGGTAGACGTGCGGCGTCCAGGCGCCCCACTTCTTCTCGAACAAGACCTTGTTGCGCTCAAAGATGGCCTGACGGCGGGACGCGCCCTCCGCGTCGAAGGAGGCGGACAGTTCGTGGTAGACGAACACGTCCTCCGCGCAACCGACGGTCCAGCCCTTGTCGCGCACACGCAGGCAGTAGTCGTCGTCCTCAAAGAAGCCAGGGACGAACTGCTCGTCCAAGGGGCCCACTGCCTCATAGACCCGGCGCGGCAGCATGACGCAAAAAAAGGCTGCGTTGTGCAAAGGGAGGATCTTGCCGCTGCGCTGGAAGCTGTAGCGACGTGCAGCCGTGAACACCTCTTGCGGTGTGCGGCCCGGCAGCGCCACCTGCGCCTCATTGCCGATGTTGTTGGTGATGGGGCAGATCAGGCCCAGGCTGGCGTCGAACTCGAAATGGCGCCGCATGCCACGGGCCCAGCCCGGGCCGACGATGGTGTCGTTGTTGAGCACCACCAGGTAGTCACCCGTGGCCGCGGCCAGCCCCTGGTTGACGGCCGGACCGAAACCACGGTTGTCGGCATTGAGGAAGACCTGTCGTCTCTGGGGGTCGGCCTCGGCCCAGGCTAGCAGGCGTTGGGGCGTGTGGTCGGCCGACGCGTTGTCCACCACGATGATCTGCAAAGGCCCGGCGTCGTCATGGGCCACCAGGCTGGCCAGGCAGCGCTCGGTCAGGGCCCACTGGTTGTAGGCGACGACCACCACGCTGACCGAGGGCTCGCTGGCGCGGTG
>CAYSOD010000588.1:0-2576 GCA_964432385.1 uncultured Rubrivivax sp. | reverse complement strand
TTCCGCGGGGGTACCGGACGACGGCCCGAGCGGGCCGCGTGGCCATGCGGATTTCCGACTTCCCCCCCCCGAAGATCCCAGGCGGTCTGCCGACGGTCGTCATGCCCGTCATCGAGGCCAATGACATCTGCCTCAAGGGTTACGGTCATCTGGTCGATGAACCTGAATGCTGCCCCGTCGAAATTGTTCGCTGGCCCTCGACAGGCACCCGGCCCGTGGACGAAGACACCGGCGATGAGGCTGGCACCACAGAAGGTGTTTTTGTCAGCAAATGGCAGGGCGACATTCTTTACGGGATGAATGAAGCGGTCTCCGGCCACTACGTCCTGGCATACGCCACCGACCCGCCTCAGGCCCGCGAAGATCATGAGCGCATGCCCAGCCGCATGTTGCTTTGGCATGCGAACTACCACCCGGATGGCGGTCAACTCTTCTTCCCACTGGAACGAAAGCCTTTTTACGTCCCGCTGGCCTTGCCCGGCGATGACATCACGCCCGAACGATTCGTCTGCTTCCGCTTTGCCGGCGACAAGGGCTTGTACATCCACCCCAACATCTGGCATGAAGGCGTTTTCACTGCCAGCGGCAGCCAGCGCTTCTTTGACAAGCAGGGCGCTGTGCACGCCAGGGTATCGGTCGACTTCGCGCGCGAATTCAACTGCCTGCTCGAGGCACCGCTGTAGTCTGGGTGTCGTCACTCCAGCGTCCATGATGCGGCACCCCAGAGGCAGGACCAACGGGTGAACTTCCGCCTGAACTCGCTGGACCCCATGCATCTGCGGCCCCTCACCGATGCGGACGCGAGTGAGTTCCAGCGTCTGCGATTGCAGGGCCTGCAGGAAAGCCCTTCCTCTTTCGGCTCAAGCCATGAAGAAGAAGTGCACAGAACGCTGGACCAAGTTCGGCAGCACATCGCGGGCTCTGCCGAACGGGTCTTCCTGGGGCTGTTCACCACTAGAGAGGTGGTCGGCATGGTGGGGGTAGGCCGCGAGCAGGGCCTGAAGGAGCGGCACATTGCGTTCATCAGAAGCATGTACGTGGCCCCGCAGGCACGAGGTCAAGGTGCCGGCCGACAGCTCCTAGCCGCTGCGCTGCAGCAAGCGTGGTCATGGCAGGGCGTGGAGCAGTTGACGCTGTCGGTCACCGCGAGCAACGAAGCCGCTGTGCGCCTGTACAAGGCCGCCGGGTTCATGGAAGTGGGGCGCATGCCGCGCGCGCTGAAGGTGGAGACGAGCTACTTCGATGAGTTGATCATGGTACGGACCTGTGAGGGCAGCTGAAGAGACCGTGAAGCGGAGCGTAGCCGTGCCCTTTCGACAAGCTCACGCGCTGGGCATACAGCGCGGCGGCAGATGCCGGCTCGTTCACTCTTTGCAGGTCACCCTCAACACCACGGACTTCACAGGCTGGCCGGCATGGCCAGGTCAGGTTTGCAGCTTGTCTTCGGGCTTCCCCGTCGATTGACAATTCAAGTCAGACACCGGAGACAAGTGACTAGTCTGACTAGATATAGAGGCCATCATGCATACATGGCAACTGCAAGAAGCGAAGAGCCGGTTCAGCGAGGTCGTGGGCCTCACGCTCAAGGAAGGGCCCCAACTTGTCACGCGCCGCGGCGATGAGGCCGTTGTCATCTTGGCCGCCAGCGATTACCGTCGCTTGAGCGGCCAGACCACGAACTTGATGGATTGCCTGCTCAATGCGCCGCGGGGTGAACCATTGGTGCTTGACCGGCCCCGAGAGTCCATTCGGGAATCGTTCTATGAGGTATCTGCTGGACACCTGTGTGCTCTCCGAGATGATCAAAAGCACGCCTGACGCCAATGTGACCCAGTGGCTCCAGGCGCGCAAACCCCATGAACTGTTCATCAGCTCGATGACCTGGGGGGAGTCGCAACGGGGTGTCGCCAGACTGCCCCAATCCAAGCGCCGGTCGGAATTGACCCTTTGCACTGCGGGCACAAACGCGGTCTGACGCGAGGCGTGTGAGCCAAGTCTGCGGGGGGTATGAATCCGCAAGAATTTAGGCGGCCATTTCAGATACGCATCGCCCCAAAGTGAGCCCACCGAAGAGGGAAGTAGCAAGGTGACGACGATGAGCAGTGACCGATTTAGGCCAACTACAGTCGATTCAAGGCGCGCATCGACATCCGCATCCGCAGGCTATCGCTCGGTAACCCGGGCGATGTGAAGCCTGTCGGTGACGGCATCTCCGAGCTTCGAATCGGTCACGGCCCCGGCTACCGCGTCTACTTCGTCCAGCACGGTACGCTCTTCATCGTCCTCCTGGCCGGGGGAGACAAGTCGTCCCAAGCGCGCGACATCAGCGCGGCCAAGAAGCTCGCCCGCGAACTGTAGGAGCCTGACCATGGCAAAGACCAAGACCACACCTTGGGATCCAGCCGAACACCTCGAAACTGACGAGGACATAGCGGCATACCTGGAGGCCGCGTTTGAGGAAGGCGATCCTGCACTCGTTGCGGCAGCCCTTGGCGACATTGCCCGCGCCAAGGGCATGACCCAACTCGCTCGCGAGACCGGGCTTGGGCGGGAAAGCCTCTACAAGGCCCTGTCCC
>CAYSOD010000587.1:0-2581 GCA_964432385.1 uncultured Rubrivivax sp. | reverse complement strand
AGGAGGATACTGCTGCCCACATCCGCGCGAGAACTGAAGTGCAGGGTCTGATTGACCATCATGCAATGCAAGGCCCGTGACAACGAGGTCGACAATTGGGTTTGCTGCAGAGGCGGCAACGCGTTGTCCCGCAACTTGTCCAACACGGCCTGGCGATAGCGGCCTCCGTCAATCACAGGCAAGGCTTGGGCGAGTTTTTCGACCAGGTCTCTGGCGGGCATCTCCTCGTCAGGGCCTATGCAGTCCGGCAGAACTTCCGAGATGGCCAGTGTCGGATCGATGTCGATTGCTTTGGGGTGACGGATGAATCCAAGAAAGTACCCCCAGGACTTCAGCCCAACGACGCGTTCTCCGTTCTGCATCAGGGTCAGGCCTGTCCCGTGGATGTGGTCATTCGCAAGCGAAAACAAGTTCTCTGCACCCTGACGGTAGACGTCCAAGGCCATCAGCCAGGCCAATGATCGTGTCAGATCGGCCGCTCGGGCCTCTTCGCGTGCCCACAGGTCCCCATTGTTCGCCTCAGACAGCGCGACATGGCGAGCCTCCATCCGCACCGCCCGAACAACGTCGGCCTCGCCCTTCATGTCGGTGGGAGGGGGTCGGTGAAGGGACAGTGCCTTCGTGTCGGGATCCTCCTTGAACAGGCCCAGGTCGGTCCAACGATTCAGAGTGGTTCGGGCGATTCGCGCATCCTTGACCACCGACTCTGGCGCAACGGCCTCGATCAACTCCTTAGCGGTCATCGGCGCGCGTGCCTTGGCTATCGCCGCGTAGAGCACGACCAGTATGTTTGGCAGACCGTCGCTGGTAAGGTTCAGCAGGCTCATGGATTCAGTATCTGCAGGAAGTCCCTGGCCATCGTGTAGGGCGTGGTGTCAATCAGCCGGCGCATCGGGTGATGGGGATGGGGTAAGTCTGCCGGAATCACTAGGATCTCCAGTTGGCCTGGTGACAGTTTCAGGTGATTCCAGAGTTCAGCGGTGTGATTCTGGGTCCAGATCAGGATACGCACTTCGCCGTCACCGGAGGTCAGATGACGCAAGGCCTCCGGTTGGAGCGTGTCGAAGAAGGTCCGAAGCCTCTGTTCCGTGGGGATGTGCTGCTTGACCATGGGTGCGCTTGTCGCGGCGAAGTCGGGGTCCCATGCGACGGTATGGCAAGCCGCCAAAGGCGCCAGTGCCGCGAGCAGTTGCGAGCAAGTCTGCGTGAAGTCCTTGTCTCGTGGTGCGGCGATCACCAGCAGGTTGCCCAGGGCTCGCATCTGAGTCACCCGATCCAGGGCGACCAGCGAACGAGGAGCGAACACCGGCAGGCGTGCAGCAACAGGTGCTACATAGTGAACGGTCTCTCGACGGTTCTCCCAATGGAAGGCACATCCACCGCAGCATGTCGCGACCGGAACCCATGGATCTCCGTGGACGGAGTACATCTGGTTCAGGGCTACGGAGATCTCCTGGCGACCCGCGGCAACATCGCGCATGGCATTCAGACCTCGCAGCGACGCCCGTCGGACTTCGTCACGCGCACGTGCCATCGCGCTGGCAAAAAAGCCGGGATGGCGATGGCCATCGCTCAGGATCCGCACCCCCGCACGGGTGGCATCGTTAATGTTCAGTGGGGTCTCGTCCTCAAGCCCCTGGTCGGACTGCATCGCCACCAACTCGATGAGTTGGGCTCGAGCCATGAGTGTCAGGGCGCGAACACTCCAATCCACGCTAGCTTCTGATTTGACCTGAAGATGGGGTGGCAGTTTCGTCAGATCGACCCAGTACACCTCCGGGATCTTGAGGTGAGGTTGGGCTGCATCGACCATGCTGCTCCAGCGCTCGAAGGCCTTCTCATCGCCGATCAGCTTGGGTAATGCCAGACTGCTGGCCTGCTCTTCGTCGCTGGGGGTGTGAAGTAGCAGCGCAGCCCCTGCCCGGCCGTCTCGGCCCGCCCGCCCGACCTCCTGGTAGTACCGATCGAGAGACTCCGGCAAGGTGGCATGGATGACGGTCCGAACGTCACTCTTGTCCACACCCAGGCCAAACGCCGAGGTCGCTACCATGCCGTCGAGTTCGTTCGATCCCCAAGCATCCAGGAGCCGCTTCCGTTCATCGGGAGGTGTGGCGCCCGTGAACTTGCTCAGCCGCTTCAAGCCCGCCTGGCGCAGTAACTGAAGCCACGCGTCGGCTTCCTCGGGACGTGTGACGTACAAGATGAAGGGCCTTGGGGCCAGTAGCACGGCCTCCAGCACTCGATCGACCCGTTCTGGATCAGCACAAGGCACGCTTGCATACCGGATCTCCGGGCGCAAGTGCACCGCAGAGACGACATGGACCTGGTGCACAGGACCGAACAACTGTCGCAGGTCCGTGAGCGTGGTGTCAGTGAGCGTGGCCGACGCCAGAACGACGCGGATACCGTTGTGACTGGCACGCGATCGCAGCATGCGAACCAATGCGGGGAGCAACTGGAACGCAGGGCGGAATCCATTGCCCCAGCCGATGACCAGATGCGCTTCATCGATGAAGACTCGGTGAAGGCGTGCTTCAGACGCGGCGGTCTCTAGTCCCTCTCGCAGGCTACCACCAGCGTA
>CAYSOD010000586.1:0-2582 GCA_964432385.1 uncultured Rubrivivax sp. | reverse complement strand
GCACGATGACCAGACCCGCATCGACCAACTCGGACGCCTCGTAATCGGGGAAGACACTGGCCAGGCTGCGCCAACCGGGCGGTGCGTAGCCCAGGCCAAAGTGCTGGGCGATCCGCCCCGTCAGCCCGCGGCGCTTGAGGTAGTCAATGGCGCGTTCATCGTCCTTCAGCCGGCTGCGGTAATGGTCGGCCGCGCGTTGCAGCACATCGGTCAGGGTGTGCTGCCGGGCCTTGGCCTGGGCAGCCCGCGCCTGCTCTGCCGGGTCGGCCTGGGTCTCGGGGACTTGGAGGCCGACCTGTTGCGCCAGGTCTTTGACCGCATCAATGAACCCAAGACCCGCATGCTCCATCAAGAAACGTATGGCATCACCGTGAGCGCCGCAGCCGAAGCAGTGATAGAACTGTTTTGACGGGCTGACGGTGAAGCTGGGGGACTTCTCACCGTGGAAGGGGCACAACCCCAGCAGGTTGGCGCCCCCTTTGCGCAGAGCGACATGCCGCCCGACGATGTCGACGATGTCGGCGCGTGCCAGGACTTCCTGGATGAAGGAATCGGGAATCTGACCTCTGCTGCTCACCCCGCAGAGTCTAGCGGCGGGGCCTCGTGCACAGAAAAATGCCGCCTTCGCGGGCGGCATTTGGTGTCAGATGTTGACTTGTTTTTTCAGTCAGATGTTCAAACGGCGAAGTCTGTCAGGGTCTTGCCGCTGTCCAAGGCCGCCTTCAGCCAATTGGGTTTCAGTCCGCGGCCGCTCCAGCTGTTACCGGTGGCTGGATCGCGGTACTTGGCGGCCACCTTGTTGCCGGTCTTGGGCGCTGCCGCGCGGCCGGTCGACGGCGCGCGCGTGGACAAGTCCGCCACCGTCAAGCCGTGCTGGGCCATCAAGGCCTTGACTTGTGCGATGGCCGATGACTTTTCTTCGCGCTGCGCATCGGCAATCTTCTTTTCGATCTCAGCCTTCTGGGCCATCAGTTCTGCGACAGTGGACATGCAATCTCCTGGGTGGGTCAAATGAACCCCTAAACTATAACCGGAATTGGGAATACTGGATTAATGCAGGCCGAACCGGATGGCTCAGAAATCCCGAACGGGTGACCGGAGAATCTGGCTGCGGATAAAACCATTTCTCGGATGATAAGGGTTGGATCTCAGGTCGGTGGCACATAGCCTTGGGGCTGCTCGGCGCCTTCTCCAAAAAAGAAGCGCTCCATTTGACGCGCCAGGTATTGCCGGGCACGTGCATCCGCCAGATTCAGTCGGTTCTCGTTGACGAGCATGGTTTGGTGGCGTTTCCAGGCTTCGAACGCCTCCTTGGAGATGGTGTCGTAGATGCGCTTGCCCAGTTCCCCTGGGTAGGGTGGGAAGGCAAGCCCTTCACCTTCCTTTTTCAGGTAGGCGCATTGGACGATTCGGGTCATGCAGGTCTCCGGTTTCGATGGATTGGGGAAAAGATAAAATTCTAAAACAATGGCTTGTAATTCATACCTAAAGTGTCACTTCAGGTGCTTGACCAGTACCTGGGAGCGTCGGTCCCAGTTGTAGTTGCGTTTGCGGGCTTCAGGCAACCATTCTGGGTCGACGACCGCAAAACCGCGCTTGATGAACCAGTGCATGGTGCGCGTGGTGAGCACGAAGATACTCTCCAGTCCCATCGCCTTGGCCCGTTGTTCCACCCGCTTGAGGATTCGTTCGCCGTCGCCTTGCCCTTGAACCTGGGGAGACACGGTCAGCGCTGCCATTTCGCCCGTACGCGATTCGGCATAAGGGTACAGGGCGGCGCAACCAAATATCACGCCGTCATGTTCGATGACCGTGTAATTGGCGACATCACGCTCAATTTCGGTGCGCTCACGGCGCACCAAGGTGCCATCGCGCTCGAAAGGTTCGATGAGTTGAAGGATTCCGCCGACGTCATCGGGTGTGGCTTCCCGCAGGCTTTCGAGTTTTTCGTCGACCACCATGGTGCCGATACCGTCATGGGTATAGACCTCCATCAGCAGGGCACCGTCGGCGGCAAAGGGCAGGATATGGGAGCGCTCCACGCCGGCGCGGCAGGCTTTGACGCAATGCCTCAAATAAAAAGCGAGGTCGGTAGGGCTTTGGGGCTTGGGCCATTCGGCCAGCAGGCGCTCGGCGTCGGCCAGCGCAAGCTCCGTGTCGATGGCGCTGTCGGGGTCCGAAGGGTTTTCGCGAACGCCAGGCACCTCCGTCAGGAACAAGAGCTTGTCGGCCTGCAAGGCGATGGCGGTGGACGTGGCCACGTCTTCCATGGTCAGGTTGAAGGCCTCTCCCGTGGGCGAGAAGCCAAAGGGGCTGAGCAGCACCACCGCGCCGGTGTCAATGGAGCGGCGGATGGCGGTGGCGTCCACCTTGCGCACCAGCCCGCTGTGGCCGAAGTCCACCCCGTCCACAATGCCCACGGGCCGTGCGGTGAGAAAGTTGCCCGACACCACGCGAACCGTGGCGTTGGCCATGGGGGTATTGGGCAGGCCTTGCGAAAAAGCCGCCTCGATCTCGAAACGCAGCTGCCCAGCCGCTTCCTGCGCGGCATCCAGCGCCGTCGGGTCGGTGATGCGCATGCC
>CAYSOD010000585.1:0-2598 GCA_964432385.1 uncultured Rubrivivax sp. | reverse complement strand
CGATACCAGGCTGGCGGCAGTAGGCCTGGCCTTCGGCGCAGGGCCAGGTGCCCTCGGCCACGATCAGGCCCGCGCCGGCACGCTGGCCGTAGTAGCGCGCCATGGCCTCACCGGGTACGCCATCGGGCGCAGCACGGTTGCGGGTCATGGGCGCCATGACGATGCGGTTGCGCAGCGTGAGGTCACCCAGGGTCAGGGGTTGGAACAATGCGTTCATGGGGGTCCGGGCGACAGAGCAGACGATAGAGCGGACGACAGAACAGTCCTGGGCGCGTGCGACGAGGTCACAGGCTTCACAGCGCCCGCAGCACCTTCTTGTCCACCTTGTTGGAGGCGTTGACGGGCAGCGTGTCGACAAAGCGCACCTGACGAGGCACCTTGTAGTTGGCCATGTGCTGGCGGGCCCAGGCGATGAGGTCCTCGGCGGTGACCGCGGCAGCCTGCGCGTCGGGCTTGCGGACCACGAAAGCACAGCCCACCTCGCCCATGCGCTCCTCAGGCACGCCGATCACCGCCACCTGGGCGATGGCCGGGTGCGGGCTGAGCAGGCGCTCCACCTCGGCGGGGTAGACGTTGAAGCCGCCCGTGATGAACATGTCCTTCAGGCGGTCGGTGATGCGCAGATAGCCGCGCTCGTCCATCACCCCCACGTCACCGGTGTGCAGCCAGCCCTGGGCGTCGATGGCCTCGCGTGTGGCCGCCTCGTCCTCGAAGTAGCCCTGCATGACGTGGTAGCCGCGCAGCAGCACCTCGCCCGGCTCCCCCGGCGGTACGGGCCGGCCCTGTGCATCGGCGCAGATCACCTCGGTGCCGGGCAGCGCCTTGCCACAGGTGTGGGCGATGGTCTGGGCATCGTCGGCCGGGTCGCACACGGTGGCGCAGCCGCCGCACTCGGTCAGGCCATAGGCGGTGGTGACGTGGCGGATGCCCAGATCACTGCGCATGCGCTCGATCAACACGGGCGGCACGCTGGCGGCGCCGGTGACGGCAGCGTTCAGGCTGGAGATGTCGAACTCCTTGAGCCGCGGGTGCGCCAGCATGGTCAGGAACAGCGTGGGCGGCCCGGGCAGGAAGCTGATGCGGTCGGCCTGGATGCGCGCCAGCACCGTGTCAGCGTCGAAGACGGCGCAGGGGTAGACGGTGGCACCACGCAGCAGCGCCGCCACCCAGCCGGCCTTGTAGCCGAAGGTATGGAAAAAAGGATTGATGATGAGGTAACGGTCGCCCTCGCCCAGGCCCACCACGCGCGCCCAGACGTCGAAGGCGCGCAAGGTGGGGCCGTGCGCGGCCATCACGCCCTTGGGCCGGCCGGTGGTGCCGCTGGTGAACATCAGGTCGGCCGTGGTGTCGGGCTGCACGCGGGCGCGGCGCTCATCCACCTGCGCCTGCGGCACTTCCGCGCCCTTGGCCAGGAAGTCAGCCCAGCGCAGGTCTCCGGCTTGTAACGCACCGCCCTCGCGCAGCACGATCAGGCCGCGCAGCGTGCTCGGGCGCAAGCCGTCCAGCAGCGCGGGGTAGACCTGGCCGAGAAAGCTGCCCACGCAGAACAGCCGCGCGGCGCCGCTGCGCGCCAGGATGTCGGCCGCCTCGGCACCTTTCATGCGGGTGTTGATGGGCACCAGCACCCCACCCACGGCATGCACTGCGCTGGCCGCGACGATCCACTCGTGCAGGTTCGGGGCCCACAGCGCCACGCGCTCGCCAAAAGCCACGCCCAGCGCCAGCAGCGCACGCGCGGCCTCGTCCACGCACTCGCTCAAGCGCGCATAGCTCAGGGTCAGCTCGCCGTCCACCACGGCGGCGCGGTCGCCGTAGCGGGCCGCGGCCTTCTGCAGCATGGCGGGGATGGTGGGTGGCAATTCGCGCTCGGTACCGAGAGATGGGGCCTGGGTCATGGGTACTTCACTTTCACCACTGCAGTTCGCGGCA
Source organism: uncultured Rubrivivax sp. (assembly GCA_964432385.1). GTDB lineage: Bacteria > Pseudomonadota > Gammaproteobacteria > Burkholderiales > Burkholderiaceae_C > Rubrivivax. Next base: position 669 of record CAYSOD010000585.1, on the reverse strand, counting down.
CCGCTTGACAGCCCAGCACCCAGCCCAGGCGCAGGTCGCGCGCGTCCAGCGCGTCGTTGTGTCGCATGTGCACCTGGCCTTCGACCACACGGCACATGCAGGCGGCACACAGACCGGCTTGGCAGGAGTACGGCGCAGGCAGCTTGTGACGCAAGGCCGCTTCCAGCAGGGTCTCTTCACCGCCACAGGCGATGTGGTGCACCTCGCCGTTGAGCTCGATCTCGACCTGGGCCTCGTCGATGGGGGCTGTGGCACCCTCTTCAGGGCGCGGGGCCATGGTGGAGACGGCGGGTGATTCCGTTGGGGTTGCCGCTGGGGTGGTCGCTGGAGTTGTAGCTTGGCCAGGGCCGTCAAGGGAAACAGGCGACGGCGGCGCGGCCACCACGCCCTCCAACGGCAGCGACACGAAGCGCTCCACATGCACCTGCTCGTCCGTCAGGCCGGCCAAAGCCGCAGCCTGCACCGTAGCGTCCATGAAGGGGCCGGGGCCGCAGACGAACAGCGACGCCGCCGACCAGGGCCGCAACCAGGCCGCGAGCTGGGGCGCCGTGGGCACGCCCTGCACGCTGTCCAGCCAGTGCTGGACCTGCAGCCGCTCAGGGTGAGCACGGGCCAGCTCGTTGAGCGTGTCGAGGAAGATCACCGAGCGTTCGTCGCGGTTGGCGTAGA
>CAYSOD010000584.1:0-2603 GCA_964432385.1 uncultured Rubrivivax sp. | reverse complement strand
CAAAGGCGTAGAAGGTGACGAGCGCAGCCACCGGGTTGCCGGGCAGGGCGAACAACCAGGCCGGTTCGGACGGATCCTGTCGCATGGTCAGGGCAGGAACTGTTCTTCCCATGCCGCCACCCGCAGAACCAGGCTCACCTACAGCCGCCGCGACGCGCCTCAGCGGCCCGAAAGCAAAGGGCCGGCCCGGGCGCATGGCCACCTTCCAGAAGGCTACCTCGCCCAGGCGGCTCAGCAGCTCGCGGGTGTAGTCGGCCTCGCCCACGCTGACGCCGCCGCTGGTGACCACCGCGTCGCAGGTGGCTGCGGCCTGGGTGAAGGCGGCCTCCAGCGCGGCGGGCTGGTCGGGTACCAGGCCCTGGTCCACCACCTCCACGCCCATACGGCGCAGGGCGCCGGCCAGGCTGGCGCGGTTGCTGTCGTAGATGCAGCCCTCGGGCAGGGGCTGGCCGGGGTTGCGCAGTTCGTCGCCCGTGGAAATCAGCGCCACGCGCAGGCGGCGGCGCACGGTGAGTTCGGCAAAGCCCAGCGAGGCGGCCAACCCCAGGTCAGACGGGCGCAGCACGCGGCCGGCGCGGATGGCGGGCTTGCCCAGCGCCAGGTCTTCTCCGGCGCGGCGGCGGTTCTCGCCGCGCTTCACGGTGCGGGCGGGCACGGTCACGCGTAGGGAGGCGCCCTCGCCTTCGGTCTTCACCAGTTCCTGCGGCACCACAGTGTCCAGCCCTGGGGGCATCACGGCACCCGTCATGATGCGCACCGCCTGCGCCGCAGCTACGGTGCCGTTGAAGGCCTGGCCGGCGTAGGCGGTGCCGGCCACCGAAAGCGTCAGGTCGGCCCCGGGGTCGGCCTCCAACAGCGCTCCATCGAGGGCGTAGCCGTCCATGGCCGAGTTGTCGTGCGGGGGCACGTTCATGGGGCTGGTGAGGTCTTGAGCGAGCACGCGGCCCAGGGCCTCGGCCAGCGGCAGCGTTTCCGTTCCAGCCACCGGGCGCAAAGGTGCCAGGATGGCTTCACGGGCCTGCGCCACGCTGAGGTGGCGGTCATTGGCAATCAGCGGGGAAGGGCCGAGGGTGGACATGGTGGTGGGCAGGGCCTGCTGAGAGTGAGAACGCGTCGAGCCGCGCATTGTGGTGCGACCCGTGACACGTTGAGTCCCAGGTCTTGGCTGAGGGCAGCAAAGACAAAGAACTGGGACGGGCGCCACACGCACTGAACTTGGAGAGTTCAACGTGCTTTGCACGCGCCGAAGCTCGGTACGGCTCGCAGTGGACTGATATGCAGTGAAGAACATATCGCCAAGCCGGGCGGGTCTGCCGAGAATCTGCGCGCCCCACCGTTGGCCGATCCGCCAGGCTGGGCCTGACCACTCGCGAGTGACGTCACTCCACATCACCCTCTGCACCCTCATCGCCCCCGTGAGCACCTTCCACGACAGCCTGGCCACCGCGGGATCGCTGATCCTCGGGGCTGACCCGCGCCTGGCGCAGGTGGTGGCGCTGTCGCTGCAGGTCAGCGGCACCGCCTGCCTGCTGGGCGCAGGCTTCGGCCTCGCCCTGGGGGCGTGGCTGGCCGTGGCGCGCTTTCCGGGGCACGGCCTGCTGGTGGGGCTGGTGAATACGCTGCTGGCGCTGCCTTCAGTGGTGGTGGGGCTGGTGGTCTACCTGCTGCTGTCACGCTCAGGGCCGCTCGGGTCCTGGGGCATCCTCTTCACACCCACAGCCATGGTCATCGCGCAGAGCATCCTGGTGGTGCCGCTGATCGCCGCGCTGGCGCGTCGCCTGGTGTTGTCGGCTCTGGCCGAGGGCGGCGACCAGTTGCGCTCTCTAGGCGCCGGCCCGGTGTCCACCGCCGCCTTGCTGCTGGTGCACGAGCGGCTGGGCGTGATGACGGCGCTGCTCACCGGCTTCGGCCGCGCCATCGCCGAGGTGGGGGCGGTGATGATCGTGGGCGGCAACATCGACGGCTTCACCCGTGTGATGACCACCACCATTGCGCTGGAAACCAGCAAGGGCGACCTGCCCCTGGCCCTGGCCCTGGGGCTGGTGCTGCTGGCCGTGGTGGGCGCCTTGAATGCGCTGATCGCCTTGCTGCAGTGGCGCAATGGGGGCGGTCGGGAGGCACCGCTGTGAGCAGGATGCCATCAGACAGTGCGGGCAACGCTGCGGACCCAGGCGTCCGTGCCCAGACAGCGCGCGCCGAGCGCCCTGCTGGGCTGGTCCGTACCGCAACGCAGGCCACACCTGCCGCGAACGCGCCGCTCCTGACCCTGCAGGCCGCAAGCGTCAGCTTCGGCGCCACCCGTGCGCTGCAGGACGTGAGCCTGCATCTGTTGCGGGGTGAGCGACTGGCCCTGGTAGGCGCCAATGGTTCGGGCAAGACCACCCTCTTGCGCCTGCTGCACGGCCTGCAGGCCGCCGACCGTCCCGCGGGCAGTCGGCCCGGTGCGGCGCAGACCGCAGCAGGGTCTAGCGCAGCCGCATCCGCTGCCGTCCCCCCCCGCACCGAGCACCTGCTTAAGCCCGAGAACCGCCCGCCCATCAGCGCCATGGTGTTCCAGCGCCCGTTCCTGCTGCACCTGTCGGCGTGGCGCAACCTGACGCTCG
>CAYSOD010000583.1:0-2606 GCA_964432385.1 uncultured Rubrivivax sp. | reverse complement strand
GCCCATCAGCGCGGCGTTGCGGGCGTTCCTGGAGCCGCACCTGCGGTCCGTGAGCACCGCCGAGTGGGTGACGCCGGCATGGAAGGACACCAGCCTGCCGTTCAACCGCCACACCTTCGAGGAGCATTTCCGCCGGGTCGTGGAGGCCGCGGACCTGATTAGCGGCCGGAAGGACCGGGCCGGCGTCACGTACCACACGCTGCGGCACACCTTCGCCAGCTGGCTGCTTATGCGGGGGGTGGACATGTACACGGTGGCCCAGCTGCTCGGGGACACCGTGAAGATGGTGGAGGACACCTACGGGCACCTGAGCCAAGACCATACCGCCGAGGCAGTCGGGCGGCTTACCATTCAGACCGAGGGCGCGAAAAAGTGACGCCAATTCTTCCACAAAAGGCCGGAATCTATGCCGATTTCAGAGGAGACTCGGTAAATGGACATCGTGTTCGGCTACGCAGTGCACGAAAGCCCCTAAACGCTGCAAGTGACGCCGTACCAACGGCGTGCGGTGAAGGTGGCGAAACGCTGGCGCAGGGCTTTTTCGAGGCTGGCGCGGAAAAGTGCCACCAGTATTGCCATGCGGATTCCGATCCGGTTGTAGGTGCTGGCGCGGCTCCGCGCACACCCGCCGCCATCGGCTACCACATCATCCTGGGCGTCTTGGCTGCCCGCCGGCGGCGGGCCGTGGCCGCGCGCCGGGCCCGGAGGGCGGCATGACTGTGGCCGACCTCCCCCTCTTTGCCCAGCCGGCGGTGCCGCCCTTGCACCGCCGCCGGGACCCCGGGACCAGCCGCGCCGCGGCGGACCGGGTGCAGCGGCGCCTGAGCCCCCTCCACCAGCAGGTCCTGACCGCCGTGGCGGCCGCCGGCGACCGCGGGGCGACCGGCCGCGAGCTGGAGCAGCTGCCGTGTTTCGCCGCCTGCGCTCCCTCCACCATCCGCAAGCGGGCCAGCGAGTGCCTGCACATGGGTCGGCTGGTGGACGGCGGGCGGCGGGACGGCATGACCGTTTACCGGCTGGCGGGGGTGGCATGACGACCGATTGCACATTGACCCGCGGTCGTTCGACCATCGAGCTGGGCCAGCGCCTCGTGGCGCTGATCCGCGAGCGGCAGCAGGCCAGCGCGCGGGAGCTGGCGGACGCCGTGGGCACGACGCCGCGGCGGGTGCGCTACGCGCTGGCGGTGGCCCACCAGCAGGGAGCGGCGCGGCTGCTGTCGTTCGGCGTGTCGGGTGGCCGCCGGGGACGGCCCATCACGCGCTACGCCATTGACCCGGCCACGACGGCCTGCCGGGAGGCCGCGTGACGGCGCCCGCCTTCGATCCGGACCGGGCGGCGGGCATCATCGCGTGGTGCAGCCTGACCCTGTTCTTCCTGACGCTGGCGTGGCTGGCCCGCCTTGTTCTGGACGCGCGGGAGGTGCGGCGCCGGTTGCGGCGCCATCAGGTGCTGGCTGTGGAGTTGAAGCACGCTCTGACCTGTCAGGTGTGCCGCACGTCGCACCACCGGCTGAGGCTGATGAACGGCGCAAAGGACGTCACCTTCGTCTGCGACGGCTGCCACGCCGCGCTGGCGGGTCCGGAGGTGGTGAAGTGACGGCGGCTTCGCTGCGGCGCCCGCGCGTCGTCAAGCGGTGCGCCTTGGGGCACGCCATCGAGGGCGACAATGCCCGCCAGCGCAAGAAGCAGCCGGCCGAGTGCCTGATCTGCTACGAGGCGTGGCGGGCGCAGGTCGCGGAGCGGTGCCGCGAGACGATGAAGGCGGCTTGGGAAAAGCGGTCAGCCGAACGTCGGGCGGTCCGCGAGGCGCGCGAGACGGCGGCGGCGCTCCGGGCGGCGTTGGAGGCCGCCGGCGTGGTGGAGCTGCCGGCCGATGAGGAGGAGGCTGCGGCGGAGGCGTCGCCGTACGCCCGCGCCGTGGCCGAGCTGGAGCCCGTGTTCGGGCCGTCCTCCGGCTGGACGCGGGAGCAGGACCGCCGGTGCACCGAGCTGATGTACGAGATGCTGGGGTGGCCCGCGGACCGGCGGCTGCGCCCGTCCAAGGCGGCCCGCCAGGAGGCCGCATGATGGCGTGGGACTCTCCGACCACGGTGGCGGTGCCGATCCGCTGCCTGTGGGTGCTGGGCCCCCTGACCGTCCTGGGTGCTCTGGTCGCCCTGTTCGAGCTGGCCACCCTGTGGGAGGGGTTCTGCCGGTGGGCGTTTCTTGGCCGGCGGAGGGAGTGGTGAGCCGTATTCGCACCATCAAGCCCGAGTTGCCGCACTCGGAGACTTTGGGGCGCGTCTCGCGTGACGCTCGCCTGCTGTTCGTCCTGCTGTGGACGGTCGCCGACGACGCGGGCCGCGCCCGGGCAAACGCCCGCCTGCTGGCCAGCCTGCTGTTTCCGTTCGACGCTGACGCCCCGGCTGCCGTGCCGGAGTGGTTGGCCGAGCTGGAGGCGGTGGACTGCATCCGCCGGTACACGGTGGACCGCACCGAGTACCTGGAGATCCCGCGGTGGACGTCGCACCAGAAGATCGACCGCCCGGGACCGTCCCGGCATCCCGCCCCGCCGTCGGTGCCGTCCGACGCCGCGCCGGACGCCGTGATTGTTCCTTATCCGGACAA
>CAYSOD010000582.1:0-2608 GCA_964432385.1 uncultured Rubrivivax sp. | reverse complement strand
CTGCTGTCGGGTGGCGAGAAGGCGCTGACCGCCATTGCGCTGGTCTTTGCCATCTTCCAGCTCAACCCGGCGCCCTTCTGTTTGCTGGACGAAGTGGATGCGCCGCTGGACGACGCCAACACCGAACGCTACGCGCGTCTGGTCACCGAAATGAGCCGGGCGACGCAGTTCCTGTTCATCAGCCACAACAAGATCGCCATGGAGATGGCGCAGCAGTTGATTGGTGTGACCATGCAGGAGCAAGGCGTCTCACGCATCGTGGCCGTGGACATGGAATCGGCCGTGGGGATGGCGGAGGCCGCGTGAGCCGAGGAGGTGTGCGATGGACTTGACGGCGGCCCTGGCCGGCGTGGCCGTGCTGGTGCTGGGCGGCATTGGCGCGCAGGTTTGGTGGACCGGCCGGCGGTCCCAGCCCCGGCGCACGCCACCAGCGGTCGGCTTGGACGAGGCTGGTGGGCGCCAGGATCCCCCGCTGAGCGCGGCGGGTGACGGTGGGCCGTCAGCAGGTGCACCTGAAGACGTGGCCCTGGCTTCAGCGCCGCATCCGGTGCTGCCCGGGTCCAACCGCTTGTCGTCACTGCGCCCACCGGCAAGGCTGGACGCACTGATCGACGCCATCGTCAGCCTCACGCTGGAGTCGCCCGTGACCGGCGATCTGGCCGTGGCGCACCTGCCGGCCAGCTGGCGCGCCGGCAGCAAGCCCTTGTACGTCGAGGGCTTGAACGCCACCACCCAGGCCTGGGAGCAGCCGCTCCACGGCCAGAGTTATCTGGAGTTCCAGGCAGGGGTGCAGCTGGCCAACCGCGCGGGCGCTCTGAACGAGATCGAATACTCCGAGTTCGTTCAGAAGATCGAGGCCTTTGCGCAGGGTGTGGGTGCGATGGCCGACTTTCCTGACATGCTGGAAGTGGTGGCGCGAGCCAAGGAGTTGGACGCCTTCGCGCAGCCACTGGACGCACAGCTCAGCCTGGTGTTGCGGGCCCGCACCGTGGCCTGGTCGCTGGGCTATGTGCAGCAGACGGCTGCACGCCACGGGTTCATCCCGGGCGTGTTGCCCGGACGTTTGGTCCTGCCGGGTGCGCAGGATGGCGACCCGCCCGTGCTGGTGCTGTCTTTCGACCCCCAAGTGGCGCTGGCCGACGACCCGCAGGATGCGGCCCTTCGCGAGGTGCAGCTCAGCCTGGACGTGGCACAGACGGCGGCGTCGGCCGAGCCCTTCCCGGCTTGGCACCGAGCGGCCACGGCGCTGGCCGGTGACATGGATGCGGTGGTGGTCGACGACCAGGGCCGCCCAGTCACCCTGCACGCCTTTGATGACATCGGCCGGGATCTGCAGGTGCTCTATCGCACGCTGGAGTCGCGTGACCTGGCGGCGGGCTCGGCGGCGGCGCGGCGCTTGTTCAGCTGAGCTGGCCGCCCCTCATGTTCCCTTCTGGCAGACCGCGCAGGGCTGAAGCATCAGGCAGGGGGTACGCTTGAAGAGCACGCCCGATCTCTTCGATGCAGCTGCGTCTTCAGGGCCAACCGAGGGTACGGCGCCCGACGCGCCGGCCGCCCCATCGCCCACGGCCCGCCGCGCCGCAGAGCTGCGGGCCCTGCTGCATCGGCATGCCCACCTGTACTACGTGCTGGACGCACCGGAGCTCCCGGATGCCGCCTACGACGCGATGTTTCAGGAACTGCAGGCCCTGGAAGCGGCAGAGCCGGCGCTGCGCACGCCCGACTCTCCCACGCAGCGGGTGCTTGGCCGGGTGCTGGAGGGGTTCGAGCCGGTCCGCCACGTCGTGCCCATGCTCAGCATCCGTACCGAGACTGACACCACCGACGGCGGCGCGCAAGCCTTTGACGCGCGGGTGCGGCGCGAGGTGGGGCTGACAGCCGCCGATGCGCCCGTGGACTACGCGGTGGAGCTCAAGTTCGACGGCCTGGCGCTGAGCCTGCGCTACCAGGAGGGTGTGCTGGTGCGCGCGGCCACCCGGGGCGACGGCGAGACGGGTGAAGACGTCACGCAGAACATCCGCACCATCGGCCAGATCCCGCTGCGGCTGCAGGCCCCGCTCGGCGCGCATGCGTCTGCCGTTTTGCTCGGCACGCAGGCGCCTGCCGTACTGGAAGTGCGGGGCGAGGTCTACATGCGGCGAGACGACTTCGAGCGCCTGAACGAGCGCCAGCGCGAGCGCGGCGACAAGACCTTCGTCAACCCACGCAACGCTGCGGCCGGCGCGGTACGCCAGCTGGACCCGGCCATCGCCGCACAGCGCCCCTTGAGCTTTTTCGCCTACGGGTTGGGGGAGGTGGACGGCTGGGCGTTGCCTGAGCGGCACTCCCAGGTGCTGGACGCGCTGGCAGCCTTTGGTCTGCCGGTGTGCGCTGACAGGGCCGTGGTCCAGGGGGCCGAGGGTCTGGCGGGCTTTCACCAGCGCGTCGCCGCAGCCCGGGACGGTCTTCCGTTTGACATCGACGGCGTGGTCTACAAGGTCGACCGCCTGGACCTGCAGCGGCAACTCGGCTTTGTCACCCGCGAGCCGCGCTGGGCCGTGGCGCACAAGTACCCGGCCCAGGAGCAGATGACGCGCCTGAACGCCATCGAGATCCAGGTTGGCCGCAC
>CAYSOD010000581.1:0-2616 GCA_964432385.1 uncultured Rubrivivax sp. | reverse complement strand
GACCTTCGAACACCCCGGCTGGCTGGACGCGATGGGCGAACTGGCCCGGCTGCGTCAAGAAGGCCTGATCGCCCACCTGGGCCTCACCAACTTCGACACCGCGCACCTGCGCGTGCTGCTGGCCGAGGGCATCCCGGTGGCGAGCAACCAGGTCTGCATCTCCCTGCTGGACCGCCGCGCCACCGAGGACATGTCCGCGCTGTGCCTGAAGCACGGGGTGCGCTTGCTGGCCTACGGCACGCTGGGCGGCGGCTTCCTGACCGACCGCTGGGTGGGCGCTGCGGAGCCCGACGAGGTGGCCGACTGGAGCAAGATGAAGTACCACCGATTCATCCGCGCCATCGGCGGCTGGGGCGCACTGCAGCAGGTGCTGGGCGCCGCCCGGCAGGTGGCCCGCCGGCATGGCGTCTCGGTGGCCAACGTCGCCACGCGCTGGGTGCTGGAGCAGCCGGCGGTGGCCGCCGTCATCGTGGGCGCGCGCTTGGGTGAGCGCGAGCACCGGGCCGACAACCTGCAACTCTTTTCCTTTGCGTTCGACGACGAAGACCGGGCGCTGCTGAACGCGGCCTTCGCCGCCACCACGCGCATCCCTGGCGACTGCGGCGACGAGTACCGCCGGCCCCCCTTCCTCACCGCCTCGGGCGACCTGAGCCACCACCTCGCGGCGCTGCCGCCCGTCTGGCCTCGGCATTCGGTGCCTGGTCACCCCGACCGCTGGCGTGTGGACAGCGGCAGCGTGTGGGAGCCGCTGGCGGGCTATGCACGGGCGGTGCGCAGTGGCAGGCGCATTCTCGTCAGCGGCACCACCGCCACCCATGGCAGTGGCCGCCTGGTGGGCCGGGGTGACGCCGCGGCGCAGACGGTCTACATCCTGGACAAGATCGCCGCCAGCATCACCGCGCTCGGCGGCAAGCTGGAAGACGTGCTGCGCACCCGGGTTTACCTGGCCAATGTGGCCGACTGGGAGGCCGTGTCACGCGTGCACGGCCGCTACTTCGGCGAGATCCGCCCCGCCAACACCTTGCTGCAGGTGGGCGCGCTGGTGGGCGGTGGCTACCTCGTGGAGATCGAGGCGGAGGCGGAGGTGGCGGGCTGAGGGGGTGGGGGCACCCGCAGCCTGATCGTCTGACAGAGGTTGCCTGACCTTGGCGTTCCAGCCTTCTTGAAGATAGCTCGGGCAAGGATTCCGTCAGTCAGTTCCAGCGACTCCTAGCATTCATCAGGTTGAACCACGTGCGAGTTCGCGAGTTTAAGGCCGTGGGTCAGCAGGATGGCCATCAGCGCAATCTCCAGGGGCCCGGGGCCACGATGGGCGTTTCTTAACGCTCGTTCTGCGGCAACCCGTCAGCCAAGACGTAGTAGTCGCCCTTCTCAGAGACGAAGATGTGCCGCTCCAGGCTCAACGCGCTCGGGCCTTCGATGCAGCCCAGAGCGACCGAGGTCCAATCCCTGAAGACGGGCTCCCAGAACAAGGTTGAGCCGCAATTCGCGCAGAAGCCTCGCCTGACCTTCTCCGAGGACTGAAACCAGCTCAGTGTCTCGGCAGACAGGAACTTGATGGCCGCCTTCTTGACATTGGCAGAGGCCAGGAAGTGACCGGTCTGCTTTCGACACTGGGTGCAGTGGCATGCCGTGGGTTCAGACGGCGTCTCGTGGATCTCGAAACGCACGGAGTTGCAAAGACAGGTCGCTCTCAGCATTCGGGAATACTCCAGTCGGTGGCGGTGCCGTGCAAGGCGTGGAGCCTGCTGTCTTGGCGAGAAGCGATCACTGCCCAGGTCTCGGACCTTGCGTCCATCTTCAGCGAACTCACCACGGTTCGGCAGCAGGGGTGCCCTGGTGAAACCGCAGTTGCCAGCCCACTTCGCTGCGGCTCCAGAGAGATGATCGCAGGGCGTGGTCGGTGAGGCTGCCGTCCTGCAGCAGGTGCGCTGAGCGATAGGTCAGCAGCGCCATCCCGGATCCAAGTTCAGCCACCAGAAATCTTTCCGATTGCACTCTTGCGTGCTGCTCTTGCGAGGCCAGGAAGTGGATGACGGTGTCACGACTGTAGGACCGTCCTGAGCGACCGATTTCATGGAAGTCTGGGTGCAGCAAGAGTTCCAGGCGATCACGGCTGCACCTGACGCCGGGGTGATGCAACTCGACTTCAAGCACTTGGAGCGTGTCGAGGAGTTGACTCATGGGTGGGGCTCATTGTGCTAACTCGGTGTGCTGCTGGAACCGTGAAGCTCTCTGGCATGCAGCGACCGTCACCTGCCCCGTAGGCACGTGTTCACGATCTGCAGGCCAAAGCCGCTCTGCCATGCGCATCCTCAGCCTTGCAGCGCCTCCACCACCGCCTCCCCAATCGCCAAAGAGGCCGTGAGTCCGGGCGACTCGATGCCCAGCAGATTCACCAGGCCGGGCACGCTGTGCTGCGCCGGGCCGTCGATCCGGAAGTCCAGGTTGGGTGCCTCGGGCCCCGCCAGCTTGGGGCGGATGCCGGCGTAGCCCGGTTGCAGAGCGCCGTCCGGCAGCGCGGGCCAGTAGCGCCGTACCTCGGCGTAGAAGGCGTCGGCGCGTTTCGGGTCCACGGTGTAGTCGATCGTGTCCACCCACTGCACGTCAGGCCCG
>CAYSOD010000580.1:0-2618 GCA_964432385.1 uncultured Rubrivivax sp. | reverse complement strand
TACATATCCCCATGCGGGGATTGCTTTGCCGGGAAAACATTCGGTTCGTTCAATGTCCGCGTCCTCGCTCGTGGCCCACCTTAGGCGCACGGTCCACGGCGTCGCACTCGGCGAGTCGGCTACACCCTCAGGCATGAACTCAATCGTCCGCGGCCGCATCGGCGTCAACACGTCAGTGAATAGGTAGGCCCCAGCAGCCCACCCTTCCTCAAGCGTCTGCGCCGACTTGCCGTGCGGTTCAGCAGGAGCGCTTTCCATCAAGCCGAGCTCCACGGCCAGTTCCACGTCGAACGGCACATTGCCGTCCTGCTTTGAGCTGAAGTCATGCCAGACGCCGATGAGCTCGGCCATCTTGGTGACAAAGGGCTCGCGACTGGTTGGCCCGGGTAACTGGGCTCGCAGGCGCCTGAGCAGCGGCAGCCAGCCCGGTTCAAGCGCAGCGAGCTTGGCAAGCCTTGCCTGGCCCTCCTGCGATAGCAGGTAGTCCCCCGCCTCTTCGAGGCTGAGCCCCGACTCAGCGGCCACCTCCTGCGAGAACGACAAGGCCATCCATGCGGGTGCGTCCGTCAGCCCCACCGCACGGGTCATTGCCACGCAAGTCCTGGCCAGGTGGGCCTGTGATGGCGAGCGCTGGGTACTGGGCAGCAGCCCGTGTGAGTCTGAAGTGTTTCTCAAGGGCAATCCGCGCGCTTGCTGATGCCCGGTAAGCAGGCGCACCAGGGCAATCCGTAGTCCAGGTTGGAATCGATGCTTCAAGGCTTGGCTCTCCCGACCACCGCGAGGTGCGCCGCACTTGGCAATTGGGTGGGCCGCCCGCGTGAACTTGCATGTCCGGTGCCGCGCGCGCCCATGGCAGCAGCCGAGTGCGAACCCGCCACCGCAGCCCGCCCAGGCCGCACGCGCGAAGCGGAAGCCTCGCCAGATGCGCGAACTGTGAACGCTTGCCAGGGCCACACAGGTCGGCTTGCAGAAGCGCGCCCCGTTGTCTTGCCCGCTTCGGCCTGGCACACAAACGCTTCTTTGAAGTACGGGCGAAACACGTCTTCGATGGCTTCGCCCCGGCGCAGCGCAGCGAGGATGTGTTCACGATAGAGGCGCAAATCGGTGATCAGCTGATCGCGATGGGCCCTGTAGTAGTTCCACATCGGGATCGCGTGTGCATCCTCGAGGGGACACAAGCCGCCCTGCGCCGCCGCTGACGCGACCGTGCCGTTCTTCTGAATGTCCGAAACCCGTTGCTGAGAGGTCGCCTTGCTTTTGCGCATGAGAAGCCCCGTTTCGTGATGAGGAGGCCAGTCTCGGTACGGTGAGCGACAAGACTTGTCATTTGCGACGGGTGTGAAGGGAAATGACGCCTTCTGTCGTACCCGCCTGGCTCAATGGCTGCCCCGCGACAAACCCACGGTGTGTGATGAAGCAGCATCAACAAGCATCTCGGCTACTTGCAAACTGGGCAGAACTCTTCAGACAGGAGGGCGACAGCGACACGGCAGACGCCATCGAGACCCAGCTGCGTTCGGGCGTCCGCGCTGTGATGGCAAATGAGGAAGCCGAGCGTGCGCGGCGCGCCCTGTCCACGGCACGGGAGCTGGAGCGACTGGGGCGCTTTGACGAGGCCGGGGAGCACTTCGCTCAGGCGCACGAAATCACAGACGCCGAGCTCGGGGCAACTCACCCGCGCACGCTCGATCGGCTGTGGGACCTGGCCACGTGCAGGATGCACGATGGACAGCACTTGGCGGCACTGCACGACTTCATCGCTCTGAACAGGCTCATGGCTGCAGGCGGGGGTAGGCAGGTCGCACGTGAGCGGACCGTTCGGCGCTGCATCGACCGGTGCCACCGGGCTCTTCGCGATGGCCATGGCAGTCGCCTGGTGGGTTCCTATCTGTTCGACATGATCAAGCGCGCACAGGTGCAGCAGATCGAGCACGACGCGGCCGAAACCGAGCGCATGCGCAGCGTTGGGGAGCGGCTGCTCGCCCGTGGGAAACAGGAGCTAGCGTCAATCTTCCTGAACAAATGGATCACACGACGTCTGAATTCGTCCGACGGACACGAGGAACTGGCTTCATCTGACCTGCTGCGCTTTGCAGGCTATCTGCGCGAGTTGGGGGAGACCGAGCGTGCGGTGAACACCCTGGTCGGGCATGTGCAGATGCGCAATTGCCAGAGCGCCTTTGCCGACAAGCACGAAGGTCTCATGGCAGCCCTGCATGAGCTTGAACGCTTATTGAGGGCGCAGGGTCACCTCAAGTCGGCGTGCGAAACCGCGGTGTTGGCCGAGTCCATCAAGGAGCGCCGTCGCCATGCTGGGCAGGCGGCTGCCGCAGACTGAACACACAGGCCAAGCCACACCGGCATTGCAGTGTCGTGCGAGGGCGCGAACCTCATTCGGCCCGTGTGTCGATGAAACACTGGCATAGGGCCGCAACGCGGCCCTATCGCATCAATCGTCCGCAAGCGTCCAGTCGATGACATTACCCACGCCGAACTGCGCTTCGCCCAGGCGCTTGGCCTCGTAACCATTGCTGGCCCACACCACGGTGCGTGCCGTCATGTCTCGATTGACCCACACGAGAAGACTGTACTTCTGCATCCTTGCTCTCCTTTGCCTT
>CAYSOD010000579.1:0-2619 GCA_964432385.1 uncultured Rubrivivax sp. | reverse complement strand
GGTTCTTCGGGCACCCCGAGGTCTACATCATGATCCTGCCGGCCTTCGGCATCGTCAGCGCCATCATCCCCGCGTTCGCGCGCAAGCCGCTGTTCGGCTACGCCTCCATGGTGTACGCCACCGCCTCGATCGCCATCCTGTCCTTCATCGTGTGGGCGCACCACATGTACACCACCGGCATGCCGGTGACGGGACAGTTGTTCTTCATGTACGCGACCATGCTGATCGCCGTGCCCACGGGCGTGAAGATCTTCAACTGGATTGCCACGATGTGGAAGGGCTCGATGACCTTCGAGACCCCGATGCTGTGGTCGGTGGGCTTCCTGTTCGTGTTCACCATGGGCGGCTTCACGGGCCTGATCCTGTCCATGGCGCCCATCGACATCCAGCTTCAGGACACCTACTACGTGGTGGCGCACTTCCATTACGTGCTGGTGGCCGGCTCGCTGTATGCGCTGTTTGCCGGCGTGTACTACTGGGGCCCCAAGTGGACGGGCGTGATGTACTCCGAGACCCGCGGCAAGATTCATTTCTGGGGCTCTCTGATCTTCTTCAACATCACCTTCTTCCCCATGCACTTCCTGGGGCTGGCGGGCATGCCGCGCCGTTACGCCGACTACCCGATGCAGTTCGCCGACTTCAACGCCATCGCCTCCATCGGCGCCTTTGGTTTCGGCTTCATGCAGGTGTACTTCTTCCTGTTCGTGGTGGTGCCCATGATGCGCGGCAAGGGTGAGCCCGCGCCGCAGAAGCCGTGGGAAGGTGCCGAGGGTCTGGAGTGGGAGGTGCCTTCTCCCGCGCCCTGGCACACCTTCGAAACCCCGCCCAAGCTGGACGCCACCGCCACGCGCGTGGTCGGCTGAGTCTGCCGCCCCGCACCCTTGAGGCCCGCCACCATGGCCCCCACCCCGCAGCAGCGCAAGGCCAACGCCCGCCTGGCCTTGATCCTGGCTTCGGTGGCGCTGGTCTTCGGCCTGGGTTTCGTGGTCAAGATCATCTGGTTGGGGCGTTGACATGAAACTCGGCGCGCTGCGTTCCGACAACCGCCGCATGATGAGCAAGCTGCTCGTCGTGGCGGCGGTGATGTTCGGTTTTGGCTACGCCTTGGTGCCGATGTACCGTGCCATCTGCGAGGCCCTGGGCATCAACGTGCTCACGCTCAATGAGCAGCGCATCGCCACCGGCACCTGGAGCGGGCGCAAGCCCGCCAACACCCAGGTGGACACCTCGCGCACCATCACGGTGGAGTTCGACGCCAACGTGCGCGGGCCCTGGGACTTCAAGCCTGCCGTGCGGTCCATCCAGGTGCACCCGGGTGAACTGATGACCGTGCAGTACGAGTTCAGGAACGTGCAGAACCGCACCATGGCCGCGCAGGCCATCCCGAGCTACGCGCCGCGCCACTCGGCCTCGCACTTCAACAAGCTCGAGTGCTTCTGCTTCAACGAGTACACCCTGCAGCCGGGCGAGGCCAAGACCTGGCCCGTGGCCTTCGTGATCGACCCCAAGCTGCCCAAGGACGTCACCACCATCACCTTGTCCTACACCTTCTTCGAGGTGGGTGGCAAGACGCCTGCCGCCCCCACTGCGCCGCTGGCGGCGACGCCGGGCAACCGCACATGATCGCCCCCTCCGGTTCAGAGCTGAAGCCGGCCGGCGGCAGGCCGGTGTCTTTCGTGCAGACGGTCAAGGCCGTGGCGTGGTCTTTCGTCGGCCTTCGCAAGCGCGCAGGCTATGAGCAGGACGCGCAGTCGCTCAACCCGGTTCACGTCATCGTGGCCGGCATCGTCGGGGCGGCGTTCTTCATCCTGGCGCTGGTCCTGATCGTGAGATGGGTCATCGGCAGCGGCGTGGCTGCCTGAGCCGCCCACTGTCGGCAAGTTCGGGCACCGCGCATTTCGATTTCTGGTTCGAGGAGAAAACAAGACATGGCCGCCACCACCCCCGCGGGCACCACGCCGTACTACTTCATCCCTTCGCCCTCGCGCTTCCCGGCGCAGGCTTCTCTAGGCCTGTTCTTCGTGATCCTCGGGGCCGGGCAGTGGGTCAACGGCGCCTCCTGGGGCGCTTACTCGCTGGCGCTGGGCATGGTGATCTGGCTGTTCACGCTGTACCAGTGGTTCAGCACGGCCATCGCCGAGAGCGAAAGCGGCCTGTATTCCGACCGCATCGACGTGTCCTTCCGCTGGAGCATGAGCTGGTTCATCTTCTCGGAGGTGATGTTCTTCGCGGCGTTCTTTGGCGCGCTGTACTGGGCGCGGGTGCACGCGCTGCCCATGCTCGGCAACCTGGACCACCAAGTGCTGTGGCCCGACTTCAAGGCCGTGTGGCCCAGCGCGGGTGGCGGCGCGACGGCATCGCCAGCCGGCATCGTGGAGCCCTTCGCCACCATGGGCCCGTTCTGGCTGCCCACCATCAACACCGCCTTGTTGCTGACCTCGGGTGCCACGCTCACCATCGCCCACCACGCGCTGATCGCCAACCAGCGCGGCAAGACAATCTTCTGGATGTGGATCACCGTGTTGCTGGGCGTGACCTTCCTGTGCGTGCAGGGCTATGAGTACGCCCACGCCTACAAGGATCTGAACCTCAAGCTGAGCTCGGGCATCTTCGGCTCCA
>CAYSOD010000578.1:0-2623 GCA_964432385.1 uncultured Rubrivivax sp. | reverse complement strand
AGTTCGAAGTGGCTTGCGCTTACTTTTGCGTGAATATCGATCGGCCCTTCCGGCGCGCCATGCCTGAGTGCATTGCCTAACAAGTTGGACAGCAACTGGGCCACCCGCCCACTGTCAGCGGGCAGCGGTGGAAGTTCAGCCAAATGCGCGCGAAACTCGCGATCAGGGTGCGTGGAACGGGACTCGGCAATCACCTGTTCGAGCACAGGCCGCAGTTCCGCGCCCGGTTGCGCCTGCAGCGCCAGCCCGCCTCCCAGCCGTGCCCTGGCGAAATCGAGTACGGTGTCCACGATGCCCAAGCTGCGTGTTGCGCTGTCCGACACCATCTTCAGGACCGAGCGACCTGGGGTCGTGAGCGGCTCTTCCAGCAGCATCTTGGCACCACTGCCGATGGCGGTCAGCGGGCTGCGAAGATCATGGCCCAGCACGGCGATGAACTGTTCGCGCAATTCGGCCACTTGCCGCTCATTGCGCAGTTCGGTGGCTGTGGCGGCCAATTGGCGCTTCGCCTCAATGTGAAAGGCGATGAGTTCCGCCCACAGCTCAAAAGCTCTGACCGTCTGAGGCTCACTGACGCGGTGGGGGTTGGGATCGATGGCGCAAAGCGTGCCGAAGAACTCGCCATTGCGCAGGAAAAGCGGCACCGAGATGTAGCTCTGCAGCCCGTACATCGCGGGCGTCGGATGGCTGCAAAACGCTGCGTCTTCACTCACGTGGTCGATGGTGACTGCCTTGCCGGACCGCCTGATCTCGTCACAGATGGTGGTACCTACGACCAACTCCCCTCCGGGCTTCAGACCAAACCCGATCTTGTCGAGCACACTGCAAGCCACCCAATGGTCCTGTGTCACCCGGGCGACGGCGGCGAAGCCCATGCCGGTCGCCTCGCATGCAAGGTTGAGAATGGCCGGCACTGCATCGATGTGCTCGATAGTCGCAACGTCCATCTCGATTTCCAGTGGCAAACCCATCTCATCACCTCACGTTGGCGCAGACAATTTGCAGTTGTTTCAGTATATCGATCGAGGCTTGCCGTACTTGTCCTCTGACCTCCGCTCGACGCATGGTGCGTTCCCGCATTGAGGTTCGGAAGCGCAGCGGAATCGTTAAAGTCATCATCTGTCAACAATCCAGCACCCTGCCACCGGTCAAGAGCCTGCATATCGGTGGCAGGAGTCCCTGCACTTCAGATAACCAAGCCTTCACTTGCTCTTCCAAGCCTTCGAACGCCTCGTCGACCCCTACCCGCAGGCCGTGCCCAAGGCGCCGCCCAAGGCCCTGATGCCTTTCCTTTGGGCCTGCTCAGAAGGCACTCGCCGCTACATCGCCGCCATGACGCTGTTTACCGCGGCCATTGGCGCTTTTGAGGCACTGCTGTTCGCCTTTCTCGGGCGCATCGTGGACTGGCTGGCCCGGCTGTCGCCGGCGCAACTGTGGGCGCAGGAGGGCAGCACGCTGCTCTTGCTGGCCGTGGTGCTGAGCACCAGCATCGCCCTGGCGGCCTTGCAGACCATGTTCAAGCACCAGACGCTGGCGGGCAACTTCCCGATGCGCCTGCGCTGGAACTTCCATCGCCTGATGCTCGGCCAGAGCATGGGCTTCTTCCAGGACGAGTTTGCCGGGCGCATCGCCACCAAGGTGATGCAGTCGGCGCTCGCCGTGCGCGAGGTCTGGATGATCGTGGCCGACATCCTGACCTACGTGCTCATCTACTTCGTGACGATGGGCGCCGTGCTGGGCAGCTTCGACCTGCGCACGCTCGGGCCCTTCCTTCTGTGGTTCCTGCTGTACTTGGGGGTGATCCGTTTCTTCGTGCCGCGCCTGGCTAAGGTGGCGCAGGCGCAGGCCGACGCCCGTTCGTTGATGACCGGGCGCATCACCGACGCCTACACCAACATCGCCACCGTCAAGCTGTTCTCGCACTCGCAGCGCGAGGCCGGCTTTGCCCGCTCGGCCATGCAGGAATTCATGACTGCCGTGCACGGCCAGATGCGGCTGGTGTCGGCCTTCGAGATCGTGAACCAGGTGCTGTCGGTGCTGCTGATCGGCAGCACGGTGGGGCTCACGCTGTGGCTGTGGTCGGTGGGTGATGTGGGCGTGGGCGCGGTGGCAGCTTCCACGGCGATGGCGCTGCGCCTGAACGGCATCTCGCACTGGGTGATGTGGGAGATGGCCAGTCTGTTCGAGCACGTGGGCACGGTGCAGGATGGCATCGCCACCCTCTCCCGGCCCCGCACTGTGGTGGACCGGACGGACGCCGCGCCGCTGGCCGTGCAGCGGGGCGAGGTGCGCTTCGAACAGGTGGATTTCAGCTACGGTGGTGCGCGAAAGGTGATCGAAGGCCTGGATCTGCACATCCGCCCGGGCGAGAAGATCGGCTTGGTCGGCCGCTCGGGTGCGGGCAAGAGCACGGTGGTCAACCTGTTGCTGCGCTTTTATGACGTGCAGAGTGGGCGCATCCTGATCGACGGCCAGGACATCGCCGGTGTGAGCCAGGACTCGCTGCGCGCGCAGATCGGCATGGTCACGCAGGACACCTCGCTGCTGCATCGCTCGGTGCGCGACAACATCGTCTACGGCCGGCCCGACGCCACCGATGAGGAGATGCGGCGGGCGGCTGAGC
>CAYSOD010000577.1:0-2626 GCA_964432385.1 uncultured Rubrivivax sp. | reverse complement strand
CTGCTGCACATCACCGACATGGCCTGGCGCCGCGTGCGCCACCCCAGCGAGGTGGTGCAGGTGGGCCAGGAACTCACCGCCAAGGTGCTGAAGTTCGACGCCGAGAAGAACCGCGTCAGCCTGGGCATCAAGCAGCTGGGTGACGACCCCTGGCACGGCGTGGCCCGCCGCTACCCCACGGGCACCCGCTTGTTCGGCAAGGTCACCAACATCGCCGACTACGGTGCGTTCGTCGAGATCGAGCCGGGTATCGAAGGCCTGGTGCACGTCTCCGAGATGGACTGGACCAACAAGAACGTGGCCCCTTCCAAGGTCGTGTCGCTGGGCGACGAGACCGAGGTCATGGTGCTGGAGATCGACGAGGACAAGCGCCGCATCAGCCTGGGCATGAAGCAGTGCAAGGCCAACCCTTGGGAAGAGTTCAGCTCCACCGTCAAGCGTGGCGACCGCGTCAAGGGCCCCGTCAAGTCCATCACCGACTTCGGCGTGTTCATCGGTCTGGCCCAGGGCATCGATGGCCTGGTGCACCTGTCGGATCTGTCCTGGAACGAGCCGGGCGAGTCGGCCGTTCGCAACTACAAGAAGGGCCAGGAAGTCGACGCCATCGTGCTGGCCATCGACGTGGAGCGCGAGCGCATCTCCCTGGGGGTCAAGCAGCTCGACACCGACCCGTTCACCACGTTCACCACGATCAATGACCGTGGCGCCGTGGTGGCTGGCAAGGTCAAGACCGTGGACCCGCGCGGCGCCGAGATCCAGCTGACCGAGGACGTGACCGGCTACCTGCGCGCCAGCGAAATCAGCCGTGACCGCGTGGAAGACGCGCGCAATGTGCTGAAGGAAGGTGACGACGTGTCCGTGATGGTCATCAACGTGGACCGCAAGGCCCGCTCCATCCAGCTGTCCATCAAGGCCAAGGACGTGGCCGACCAGCAGGAAGCCATGCAGCGCCTGTCGCAGAGCAACGAGCGCGAGAACGCCGGCACCACCAGCCTGGGCGCCCTGCTGCGCGCCAAGCTCGACAACAGCAGCAACGGCTGATGTCCATGACCCGGTCGGATCTGGTGCTTCGCCTGGCCGAGCGGTTCGCGCAGCTGACGCAGCGCGACACCGAGTTCGCGGTCAAGACGATGCTCGATGCGATGTCCGACGCGCTGGCGCGCGGGCACCGCATCGAGATCCGCGGGTTTGGCAGCTTCTCGATCAGCCGGCGGCCGCCGCGCGTGGGGCGCAACCCTCGCAGCGGCGCGCAGGTGACCATCCCCGAGAAGCTGGTGCCGCATTTCAAACCGGGCAAGGCCTTGCGCGAGGCGGTGGACGCTCTGCCCATGCCACCCGAGCCGCTATCGGCCGAACTCAAGGGGCCTGCCCGGGCGCCTTGAGAAGAGTCCAAGAACACGGCAGAGCCGCCCTCGGGGCGGCTCTGTTGCTTCTGGGGCTAGAACAGGAAGTAGCGCTGCGCCATGGGCAGCGAAAGCGCCGGCTCACAAGTCAGCAGCTGCCCGTCGGCGCGCACCGCGTAGGTTTGCGCATCGATCTCCATGGCCGGCAGGTAGCTGTTGTGCACCATGTCGGTCTTGCGAACCGTTCTGCAGTCCTTCACAGCTGACAGGCTCTTGCGCAGGCCCAGACCCTCCAGCGCGCCTTGACCCAGCGCGACGCCGCTCACGAAGGTGAGGGACCCGTGGGCCAGCGCACCCCCGAAACTGCCGAACATCGGCCGGTAGTGCACGGGCTGCGGCGTGGGAATGCTTGCATTGGGATCGCCCATCGAGGCGGCCGCAATGAAGCCTCCCTTGAGGATGAGCGAGGGCTTCACCCCAAAGAAGGCGGGCCTCCACAGCACCAGGTCAGCCCACTTACCCACTTCGACGCTGCCCACTTCATGCCCGATGCCGTTGGCCAGGGCCGGATTGATCGTGTACTTGGCCACGTAGCGCTTGGCGCGGAAGTTGTCGTTGCGCTCGCCGTCCTGGGGCAAGGCGCCGCGCTGGGTCTTCATCTTGTGGGCCGTTTGCCACGTACGGATGATGACCTCGCCCACACGCCCCATGGCCTGGCTGTCGCTGCTCATCATGCTGATGGCGCCCAGATCGTGCAGCACGTCTTCGGCCGCAATCGTCTCGCGGCGGATGCGGCTCTCGGCAAAGGCCAGGTCTTCGGCGATGGAGGCATCCAGATGGTGGCACACCATCAGCATGTCCAGATGCTCGTCCACCGTGTTGGTGGTGTAGGGCATGGTGGGGTTGGTGCTGCTGGGCAGGAAGTTGGCCTCACCCACCACCTTCATGATGTCGGGGGCGTGACCGCCGCCTGCGCCTTCGGTGTGGAAGGCGCACAGCGTGCGCCCTTTGGTGGCCGCGATGGTGTCCTCCACGAAGCCGGACTCGTTGAGCGTGTCGGAGTGGATCGACACCTGCGTGTCGGTGGCCTCGGCCACGCCCAGGCAGCAGTTGATGGCGCTGGGCGTGGTGCCCCAGTCCTCGTGCAACTTCATGCCGATGGCGCCGGCCTCGATCTGCTGCTGCAGCGCATCGGGCCGGCTGGCGTTGCCTTTGCCAAGGAAGCCCAGGTTCATCGGGAAGGCCTCTGCGGCCTGCAGCATGCGGGCAATATTGGCCGGCCC
>CAYSOD010000576.1:0-2627 GCA_964432385.1 uncultured Rubrivivax sp. | reverse complement strand
CCCCTTGCCCACCAGCGTGAGCTTGCGGTGCTTGGGGTTGCCCCAGTTCAGCTCGATCAGGCGCGGCGCCCGGCTGGAAGCTCGGCCCACCGCATGCACTGAAGGAAAACCGTTCTTCAGAAGCGCATCGCCCACCACTTCGCGGAACTTCGCCCCATGGGCGCGGGCCACGGTCTTGACCGCAGCGGAAAGCTCGGCTGGGCCCATGTGCTCGGCCGGGGTGTTGACCAGGTCTCGCGTGGCAGCGATCGCCGTGGCCAGCAGCAGGCCGCGCGAGGCGGCCTCGGAAGGTGCCAGCTGCAACTCAGCCGCCGCTCGACGGGGCGCCTTGTACAGGTCGAACACGTAGGACCCCAGCTCCCAGGACAGCGCCGCGGCCTGCAGATCGGGCTTGAGGCCTTCAGCCCCCAGCTTGTAACGCCCTTCAGGCAAGGCACGGGGCAAAGCGGACAGGGCGTAAGGATGGTCAGCCGACTTCACACCAGCCCACACGGCCGACAAACGCCCTTGCGCATCCGGTACCAGCGCATGCGTGTCGGGTGCCCCGACAAAACCGGTGGTCAGCATCCACTGCCGAGCGGCAGCGCTCAGCCCCTGGATGCTGGCCTCGAAGGACGCCTTGTCCACGAGGTGGATGGGGGTGGCAGAGGCCACCGGCTTCTTGAGCTGAACGGTCATGCAGGGTCCTGTGGTGAGTCAGCGCTGGAACACGGCGTCCGTAGGCGCCTCAGGCCGCCGGCCCGGCAGCCCCCGCTTCGCGCTGCTGGCGCCACTCCACCAGGCGGCGCATGTGACGCATGGAGATCTGGTGCGCGTGGATCAAGCCCAGAGCGCCGTTCTTGTGCAGCTCCAGCACCTTGGCGTCGCTGAGCGCAGCAAACTTCTTTTCGTCCACGGCCAGAAAGCCGTCCACGGTGAGCGTCTTGCCATCAGGCAACGTGGCGTCAAATCGCATTTCGGTCAGCAGGTCGGCCTTGACAAGTTCCTCGCCAAACAGCCGGGTGCGCTGCACCTCGGCCTCAATCTTCTCCAGTTGATCGCGCACAGCGGCCAGGTGCTCACTGGCCTGGCCATCGTCCGTGAAAAGCGCCGTGCCTTCGCTTTGCGACCAACCCGACCAGGCCTCGTCGATGACCACCACCACGCGGGTGTCGTCCACACGCGCAATGCCAAAGGGGTAGGCTTGCAGCAGCGCGGGCAGGTAGTTGGCACGCCAACGTCCGCCCTCCTCCAGGTACAGGTTCTCCTTCTCGCGCAGCCCGAACACCGCCACGGGGGCGATCTGGCGGTTGCCTTGCGGGTCCTGGCCCGCATTGACGAAGACGATGGGGTACTCGACACACGCGTCGCCAAACTCCACCGAAGCGATGAACATCGCGTTGAGCTCGCTGGCCACCGCCCAGTCGGGTCGGGAGGGGGCGATGCGCCAGCCACGGTGGGCCGTGGTGTCGACAGCTGCGGCCTTTTTGAACAGGGCGGGGTTGATCACTCAGTCTTCTCCTTGAGGGTGTGTATGCACAGGGCTGACAAGCACTTTGTCCACGCGCTTGCCGTCGAGGTCGACGACCTCGAAGCGCCAGCCCTCCCATTCCACCGCATCCGCGGTGGCCGGCAGGCGGCCCAGCAAAAGCATGATCATGCCAGCCAAGGTGTTGTACCGACCGCGGTCCTCCTCGGGGAGTTCCCGCAGGTTCAGGCGGTCTTTCAATTCGGGCACGGGAATCAAGCCGTCCATCAGCCAGCTGCCGTCCTCCCGCTTGACGGCCCAGGCATCCTCGCCCGAAGGCACCGTGAACTCGCCGGTGATGGCCTCCAGCACATCGCGCTCGGTGATCAGTCCCTGCACCGCGCCGTACTCGTCCACCACGAACACCAACTCGCTGGTGGAGGCGCGCAGATGTTCCAGCAACTCCATGCCCGACAGCGTCTCGGGCACAAACACCGGCGCCTGCAGATGGTCGGCCAGGTTCAGCGCCTGCCCCCGCACCACGGGCGTGACCAGCCGGTGCGCGGCCAGCACGCCGATCACGTCGTCCAGGCCGCCGCGGCAGACCGCGTAGCGCGAATGGCCGCGCTCGGCCATGATGGCCAGCGTGTCCTCCAGCGGCGCATTCACGTCCAGCCAGGCGATCTCGGCACGCGGCACCATCATCGAGCCGATCTGGCGGTCGTCCAGCCGGAAGACATTGCGCACCATCTGGTGTTCCTGGGCCTCGATCACGCCCGATTCCAGGCCCTCCTCCAGGCTGGCAGCGATCTCCTCCTCGGTGACGCTGCGCACGGCCTGGCCCTTGAGGCCCACCAGCCGCAGCACCCCTTCGGTGCAGGCTCCCAGCAAGAGTACGAAGGGCCTTGTGGCTGCCGACAGCCAGTTCATGGGCCGGGCCACCAGGCGTGCCACGGTCTCGGGAAACATCTGGCCCACCCGCTTGGGCACCAGTTCCCCAAAGATGATGGTGAGGAAGGTGATGATCACCACCACCAGCGCCGTGGCGGTGACCTGTGCGGCCTGCGTCTTGACGGCGAAATGCCCGCTGATCCACTCGGCCAGCGGCGCCGAGAACGCCGCCTCCCCCACGATGCCGTTGAGCACGCCGATGGAGGTGATGCCAATCTGGATGGTGGAG
>CAYSOD010000575.1:0-2628 GCA_964432385.1 uncultured Rubrivivax sp. | reverse complement strand
AATCGTCCCCACGTTCACGTGCGGCTTGGTACGCTCAAACTTGCCTTTTGCCATTGCGGATCTCCCGACGAGAAACATGAAGCCGCGCCTGCGGCTCAAGATGAAAACTGGTGCCCATGACGCGGATCGAACGCGTGACCTCTCCCTTACCAAGGGAGTGCTCTACCACTGAGCCACATGGGCATCGGCACGGGTCTGGGCTTTCAGGGCTTCAGCCCAGACCGGTGACGACCACCTTCAACACATCAAATTCACTCAAGCGCAACCGCCAGACGAACCGAGTTGGAGCGGGAGACGGGAATCGAACCCGCGTCATTAGCTTGGAAGGCTAAGGTTCTGCCATTGAACTACTCCCGCAGGCAGCCGCATCGAAGACCGGTCGCGTCTTCTGGTGGAGGAGGCTGGATTCGAACCAGCGTAGGCGTAAGCCAACAGATTTACAGTCTGCCCCCTTTAGCCACTCGGGCACCCCTCCACGGAGAACCCGCAACTGTAGCACAGGCTGCGGGATGTCAAAGGCAGCCCGGCCGGGGTGGCGCAGGCGGTCTGCGCTCGACGACGACGAGCCGTCAGGCCTGCGGCGCGCCCGACAGCGCCCACCAGTTGACCCGTTCGGCCGTGGCCACAAAGTGGCTGCCCTCGGACATGAACTCCTTGCGGAAGTCGTTGGAAGGGTGCCGGGTGCGCAAGACCAGCGCCTGCGGGCGCGGTCGGGTCACCGCCTGATCAAAGAAGGCCTGGGCCTTGGAGCCCCAGAGCAGGAAGGCGGGCGGGTCCGGCCGATCATGCAACACTTTCGCGATCTCGGATGTGAGCGCCTGCCAACCACACTCCAGGTGGCTGCCGATACGGCCCACTTCGACCGTCAAGGTCGGATTCAGCAGCAAGGCCCCTTGGCGGGCCCACTCGTCCAGGGCCCAGCGCACCGGCGGCTTGAAACCCGGTCGGTCAGCCGCCAGCACGCTGAAGATGCGCCGCAAAGAGGGGGGCTTGCCGGCCGGTGCCGAAAAGGCCAGGCCGTCCGCGTGGCCGGTCGTGGGGTAGGGATCCTGACCAAACACCACCACCTTCACCTGGTCCGGCGGGGTCAGGCGCAGGGCCCTGAAAGGATCTTGCGGGGCGATGGGCCGGTCAGCCGAGACCTCGCGGATGCGCTCGGCCACCCCCACCAAGCGGTCCTGCGTCCACCCTGGCAGCGCCTGCTTCCAGGCCTGCGGCACCTGCGCGAAGGCCGCGGGCAGGTCTTCAGCCTTCATCCAAAGAGGTCCCGCAGGGCCTGACCCGGATCGGGCGCGCGCATGAAGGCCTCGCCCACCAGAAAGGCGTGCACCTGGGCTCCCCGCATGCGCTTCACGTCGGCGCGGGCCAGGATGCCGCTCTCCGTGACCAGCACACGGTCCGGCGGGATGCGGTCCAGCAAACCCAAGGTGGTGTCCAGCGACACCTCGAAGGTGCGCAGGTTGCGGTTGTTCACCCCGATCAGCGGGGTCTTCAGGCGCAGGGCCCGGTCCAGCTCGGCGCCGTCGTGCACCTCGACCAGCACGTCCAAACCTTGCTCCATGGCGCAGGCTTCGAGCTCCGCCATGAGGCCATCGTCCAGGCAGGCGGCGATCAGCAAGACGCAGTCGGCCCCCATGGCCCGGGCCTCGACCACCTGGTAGGGGTCGATGAGGAAGTCCTTGCGCAGCACGGGCAGGCTGCACGCGGCACGGGCTTGCTGCAGGTAGGCCGCGCAGCCCTGAAAGAAGGGCTCATCGGTCAGCACGCTCAGGCAGGCCGCTCCCCCCGCTTCGTAGCTGCGCGCAATGTCGGCCGGCACAAAGTGCTCACGCAGCACGCCTTTGCTGGGGCTGGCCTTCTTCACTTCTGCGATCACCGCCGGTTCACCGGCCGCGAGCTTGGCCCGCAAGGCCGCAACAAAACCGCGCGTGGGCGGCGCTATTTGGGCCTGTTGACCCAGGGCGACCAGGTCACAGGCGCTGCGCGCGCGCGCCACCTCCTCGCGCTTGACGGCGACGATGCGCTGCAAGATGTCGGACATGGCCCGCCCCTCAGGCTGCGGTGGCCGCCGGCCGGTAACGGTTGGTGACGGCGACAAACTGGCTCAGCTTGGCCAGGGCCGCACCGCTGGCCACCGCTTCACGGGTCTGGCGCACCCCTTCGGCCAGACTGGGCGCCACACCCGCGCAGTACAGCGCAGCCCCCGCGTTCAGCAGCACGATGTCACGCACCGGGCCATCCTCGTTGGCCAGGGCACGCTGAATGCACTGCACCGACTCCTGGGTGCTGGCCACCTTCAACACGCGCGAGTCGTACACCGGCAGGCCGAAATCGCTGGGGTGGACCATGTACTCGCGCACCTGGCCATCTTTGAGTTCTCCCACCAACGATTCACCCGAAAGCGAGATCTCGTCCATGCCGTTCATGCCATGCACCACCATCACGTGCTCGCTGCCCAGGCGCTGCAGCACGCGCACCTGAATACCGACCAGATCAGGATGGAACACGCCCAGCAGTTGGTTGGGAGCGCCGGCGGGGTTGGTCAGCGGCCCCAGGATGTTGAAAAGGGTGCGGCCATGTGATGCTCCTTTGAGCGTTGCGGTGAGTTACTTCGCCGAAGCGGCGGGC
>CAYSOD010000574.1:0-2629 GCA_964432385.1 uncultured Rubrivivax sp. | reverse complement strand
CGGCGGTGGCGCCGCACCCTACCACTGGGGCCGCTACCGCGGCCTGGCGCAGGAGTTGAAGAAGCCGCTGCTGAAGGACCACCTGCTGAACAACGTGTTCTTCGACACCTGCGTGTACCACCAGCCCGGCATCGACCTGCTGACGAAAGTGATTCCGGTGGACAACATCCTGTTTGCCAGCGAGATGATTGGCGCGGTGCGCGGCATCGACCCCGAGACCGGCCACTACTTTGACGACACCAAGCGCTACATCGAGGCCTCGGCCATGAGCCCCGAGCAGCGCTACAAGATCTACGAAGGCAACGCCCGGCGCGTCTACCCTCGGCTGGACGCCGCACTCAAGGCCCGAGGCCGCTGAACAGGAGCACTGCAGATGTACGAACTGGGCGTGGTCTACCGCAACATCGAGCGCACCCCTGCGCACCTGGCCGAGCAACTGGCGCATTTCGGCAGCGCCACCGTCCACGAGGCCATGGGGCGCGTCGGTCTGATGAAGCCTTACATGCGCCCCATCTACGCCGGCGCGCAGGTCTCGGGCACGGCCGTCACCGTGCTGCTGCACCCGGGCGACAACTGGATGATGCACGTGGTGGCTGAGCAGATCCGCCCGGGCGACATCGTTGTGGCGGCGGTCACGGCGGAGTGCACCGACGGCTACTTTGGCGACCTGCTGGCCACCTCCTTCATGGCGCGAGGTGCCAAGGCGCTGGTCATCGACGCGGGCGTGCGTGACGTCAAGACACTCACCGAGATGGGCTTTCCGGTCTGGAGCCGCGCCATCAGCAGCAAGGGCACGATCAAGGCCACGGTGGGTTCGGTCAACATCCCCGTGGTGTGCGCGGGTGCGTGGGTCATGCCAGGCGATGTGATCGTGGCCGATGACGATGGCGTGGTGTGCGTGCCGCGGGCCATGGCGCAGAAGACGCTGGAGGCGGCCACCGCGCGCGAGGCCAACGAGGGCGAGAAGCGCGCCAAGCTGGCGGCCGGCATCCTGGGCCTGGACATGTACAAGATGCGGGAGCCGCTGGAAAAGTCGGGATTGCGCTACATCGATTGAGAGTTCGTGAAGCACCGCACATGAAAACCACCCTGATCGGCTACGGCGAGGTGGGCCGCATCCTGGCCGAGGACCTGCGCGCCCAGGGTGTGGAGGTCACGGCCTTCGATCTGAAGCTCCACGGTCCGGCGGCGGATCCACTGCAAGCCCATGCGGCCACCCATGGGGTGGTGATGGCGGCATCGCACGCTCAGGCCGTGGCCGGTGCCGAGTTGGTCATCAGTGCCGTCACCGCCAGCCAGACGCTGGCCGTGGCACACGCCGCGGCGTCGGGCTTCGCGTCCGGCGCCTTCTTCCTCGATTTCAACAGTGCCAGCCCGGGTGCGAAAGCCCAGGCCGCGCAGGTGGTCAACGCTGCCGGCGGGCGCTACGTGGAGGGCGCGGTGATGACGTCTGTGCCGCCGTACCGCATCCGTGTCCCGCTGCTGCTGGGCGGGCCCGAGGCGGCGGCGCTGGAGCCCCTGCTGAACGCCCTGGGCTTTGCCGCCAAGGTGGCCAGCGAGCAACTGGGCGTGGCCAGCGCCACCAAGATGTGCCGCAGCGTGATGATCAAGGGCCTGGAGGCCATGGTCATCGAGAGCTTCACCACCGCTCGCCACTACGGCGTGGAAGACGCGGTCATCGCCTCCTTGCAGGAAACCTTCCCGGGTATCGACTGGGAGAAGCAGGGCGCCTACTTTTTCCAGCGCGTCATCGAGCACGGCAGACGCCGCAGCGAAGAGGTGCGCGAAGTTGCGCAGACCGTGCGCGAGGCCGGTCTGGAACCCTGGAGCGCCGCCGGCACGGCCGAGCGTCAGGCCTGGGTGGCCGATCTGGGTGACGCTGGTGTGTTCGGCCAGCGGGGTGAGCCCGGCTTTGCCCGCAGCAGCGATTGGCGGGTGGAGGCTGACCGGCTGCTCGCTGCCGCGGGCAGCCTGCCCAAGGCTGGGGCCTGAACGTGCCCACGGCTGACCTCTCGCCCCTGGCCAACCTTCGTTTTCTGCCACTGCCGACTCCACATCACCCATGAGCAAGCCCACCACCGGACCCTTCGAGAAAACCGCCGGTTGGCTGGACTGGTACGACGGCCCCGCCAAACCCCGCTTCGCGTTGCCGACAGGCAGCGTGGACGCCCACTGCCACGTCTTCGGCCCGGGTGCCGAGTTCCCCTACGCCCCCGAGCGCAAGTACACACCCTGCGATGCGAGCAAGCATCAGCTCTTTGCTCTGCGCGACCACCTGGGCTTTGCGCGCAACGTGATCGTGCAAGCTACCTGCCACGGCGCCGACAACCGCGCCCTGGTGGACGCCTGCGTGGCCTCAGGCGGCAAGGCCCGGGGCGTGGCCACGGTGCGCCGCACCATCACGGACGATGAGCTGCAGGCCCTGCACGCTGCCGGCGTGCGCGGTGTGCGCTTCAACTTCGTCAAGCGCCTGGTGGACTTCACGCCCAAGGACGAGCTGATGGAAATTGCCGGCCGCGTGGCGCAGCTTGGGTGGCACGTGGTGATCTATTTCGAGGCGGTGGACCTGCCGGAACTCTGGGACTTCTTCACTGCCTTGCCCACCACCGTGGTGGTGGACCACATGGGC
>CAYSOD010000573.1:0-2629 GCA_964432385.1 uncultured Rubrivivax sp. | reverse complement strand
GCGGGCAGGTGGCGTCGAAGACGTTGAATCCACGCTCTTCGGCCTCAGCGCGCACGGCCTGGCTCACACCGTGGGCGCTGAACACGAGGGTGGCACCCTCAGGCACATCAGCCAGGTCCTCGATGAAGATGGCACCTTTGGCCTTCAGATCATTGACCACATACGTGTTATGCACGATCTCGTGGCGCACGTAGATGGGCGCGCCGTACTTGCGCAGCGCACGCTCGACGATCTCGATGGCGCGGTCCACGCCAGCGCAGAAGCCACGCGGCTCGGCCAGCAACACTTCCTGGGGCAAGATCACTTGCGTCATCACAGCACTCCCAGCACTTGCACCTCAAAGCGCACCGGTTGGCCCGCCAAGGGGTGGTTGAAGTCGAACAGCAGCCAGCCCTCGCCCACCTCGCGCACCACGCCAGCATAGGCCCCTTGACCATCGGGTGTGGGGAACTGCACCACGTCGCCCACGCCGTACTCGGCGTCCCTGTCGCCCAATTCGTGCAGCAATGCAAGCTTGACCCGTTGCAGCAGTTCGGGGTTGCGCTCGCCAAAGGCCTCGCCGGCGCCCAGTTCGAAGGTTTCGTGCGAACCCTCGGGCAAACCGATCAGGCGCGCCTCCATGGCGGGGGCCAGTTGGCCCTCGCCCAGCGACAGCGTGGCCGGCTTGTCACTGAACGTGTTGATCACGTCAGCGCCATCCGGGCCGGCCAGGCGGTAATGCAGTGTCAGAAACGACCCAGGTTGGATGATGGTCACGCAAGACCCTCTGAAGGGGGAATGCCGAAGGGGGAATGCAGCTTCCCGGGCCGGCGATAGACTCATTTCGATTCTAAGAGCCGCCACCCACCCTGCCTCGCCCAACGCCTTGCGTGACCATGTCGATCAAGGATCTGCCCCTGACCCTGCGCCCGCGGGAACGGCTGTTGAGTTGCGGCGCCCAGTCGCTGGCGGCCGAAGAACTGCTGGCGGTGCTGTTGCGCACGGGGCTGCCCGGGCGCGGCGTGCTGGATCTGGCGCGCAGCCTGTTGCAGGAGTTCAAAGGGCTGGCCGGCCTGCTGGCAGCCCAGCCGCAGGATCTTCGGCGCGTCAAGGGCCTGGGGCCGGCCAAGCGGGCCGAGATCGTGGCGGTCATGGAACTGGCCCGCCGCGCCGCAGCGCAGGAACTGCGCCAGGCCTCGGTGTTCAATGCGCCCTCGGAGCTCAAACGCTACGCCGCACTGCACCTGGCGCGTCTGGAGCATGAGTCCTTCTGTGTGCTGTACCTGGACTCCCACCACCGACTCATCGAGATGCAGACCCTGTTCCGCGGCACGCTGGGCCAGGCCAGCGTCTATCCGCGCGAGGTGGTCAAGGAAGCCCTGGCCCACAATGCCGCTGCGTTGGTGCTGGCCCACAACCACCCCTCAGGCGTGGCCGAGCCATCGCGTGCCGACGAGTACCTGACGCAAACCTTGAAGGCAGCGCTGCATTTGGTGGACATCCGCGTGCTGGACCACCTGGTGGTGGGCCAGGGCGAGGTGGTGTCCTTTGCCGAAAGAGGCTTGCTGTGAACCGGTCAGGTGCCAGCGCGGCCTTGAAAGACTTCGAAGCGCTGAGCGCTGCGCTCAAGCGCCGTGCCAAGGAGGCGGCGGCTGAGGCCGCCCGCGAGCGCGCCCGTCAGGCTGCCGAGGCGGTACAGCGCCGACAACAGGCTCGCCAGCGCGAGGAGTTCGCCCGAGCTGTGGGCCCCGTCACCCGCGTGCCCGACAAAGGCCTGGCCGACCTTCGCCTCCCGCGCCCTTCGCCCGTACCCATGCAACGCCAGCTTGACGAACAGCAGGCCCTGCAGGAAGCACTGTCCGACGAGGTGGACATCGAGTCCCTGCTGCTCACTGACGACGGATTGAGCTTCCGGCGCCCGGGCATCGGGCCCGACGTGGTGACCAAGCTCAGGCGCGGCCACTGGGCCATCCAATCACAGATCGACCTGCACGGCCTGCGCCGGGACGAGGCCCGCGAGGCACTGTCAGCCCACATCCGGGAGGCGCTGCGCCGTGGTCACCGCTGCGTTCGGGTGGTGCATGGCAAAGGTCACGGGTCGCCCGGCCGGCAACCTGTGCTCAAGGCCAAGGTACAGCGCTGGCTCGGCCAAAGCGCTGAGGTGGCGGCATTTGCCCAGGCCAGCGGCCCCCAGGGGGGCGCTGGGGCGCTGATCGTGCTGCTCACAGGCTGAGGTCTCACCCGCGCCGAACCCTGCTGCGGTTCGGGTGTCCCCGTGATGGCTGCTGTTCGCAGGCGCTCATCCGCCCTGGTTGCGCATCCAATCCGCGGTGCCAAAGAAGGCCTCGATCAGCCGCTGGGCCAGCGCCGGGTCCACGGCCTCATCCTGCATCGCCTGCATCATGCAGGCCATCCACTGATCACGCTCGGCCATGCCAATGGCGTAGGGCAGATGACGGGCCCTCAAACGTGGATGGCCGAAGCGCTGGACATAAAGATCTGGCCCACCCAGCCAGCCGCAAAGAAACCAGTGCAGCTTGTCGCGCGAGCCCTCCAGCGACGTCGGGTGCAGGGCCCGGATGCCCGCAAACACCGTCTCCAGGTCCATGAGATCGTAGAAGCGGTCCACCAGAGCGCGGACCCCTGGTTC
>CAYSOD010000572.1:0-2633 GCA_964432385.1 uncultured Rubrivivax sp. | reverse complement strand
TGCCGCGCCGTGGCGGGCACGCCCTTCAGCAACTTCGTTTTCTTCCGAGCCCGTGATACCCAGGTCACTGGGCCAGCGACGAAGCGTGAGTTCGTGGCCGACTCCGGCCATGCCACCGTGCGCGAGTGCTGCGCCCAGTGCGGCGACATGCTGATCGACCGCACGGCGGGCTTTCCCAAGGTGGTGGGGGTGGTGGCCGAGCGCATCGACGGGCCTTTCACCTTCGCGCCGATGCACCATGTGTGGGCTGACAGCAAGCTGCCGGAGGTGGAGATCCCGCCTGAAGCGACGGCTTACCCAAGGGGCGTGCCGGCCTGAGGGCCATGGGCCCCCGTCCAGCGCTGACCTCGACATCCGCGCTGCGTGGAGACCTGATCCCGGTGGTGCGGGGACCTATGCAACGCGTGGTCATCATGTTGAGGGCAGTCGCCCTGGTGGTCACCCTGGCCAGCCTGGCCGGTTGCGCGGGCTCGCCACGCGGACCCCTGGCCTTCTCGAACTGGCGTACCGCGAACGCAGCGCAGGTTACGGCCTTCGAGCGCCACCTGGGCGAACAAGGGGTGGCTCAGGTGCTGCCGCTGCATCAATTGCTGCGCTCAGCCTCCTCCTGGCGCGAATGTGCCTCGGAGCCCTTCGCCCTGCCGCCACCCGAGCAGTGGGGGGCAGCCGTCTCGGTGCTGCGCTTGCTGCAAGCGCTCCAGGCTGCCGGAGTCGTGGGCACCGAGCTGGAGGTCCACTCCGCTTACCGAGGCCCGGCCCTCAACGCTTGTGCCCAAGGTGCTGCGGGCAGTGCGCATCTGCGCAGCTTCGCCCTGGACTTCACGCTCCCTGCGGGGCCGGATCCCACCGGCCGCCTGTGCGCCTTCTGGCGCGAGCAGGGCCGGGCGTGGCGCATGGGGCTGAGCCGCTACCCGTCGGGGCGCATTCACATCGACACCGCGGGTTTTCGGACCTGGGGCGCCGACCATACGGGGCGGTCTGCGGTGTGTGAACCACCCACGCGCCCGGTTTCAGCTGCCGACAGCGCGGGAGGCTGAAGCCTTCAGCACAACGTCTGCAAGTGGGGCGGCGTCGCCCTGGGCTAGCCGGTTGTGGGGGCTCCTGTCACCACTCGCAAGCCCTGCAAGCGGCTGAAGTCCCGGTCGTGCGTGACAAGAGCCACTGCGCCGCACTCGATGGCGGTGGCGGCCTGGAGGGCGTCAGGCAGACGCAGCCCCGAGGTGGCGCGCAGTCGCGCAGCGGTAGCCGCAACCTCTGCGGTGACGGGCACCAGCTCGAAACCCGCTAGCGCGCGCTCGTAGCGGCGGGCCAGCGTGTCTTGACCATGCCTCAGGGGGCCTACCAAGACTTCTGCCAGCGTGATGGTGGACAAGGCAATGCGCAGATGGCCTCGTGCCTGAGCCTCGAACAAGCCCTGGAACTGCGGGGCGAAGTCGGGGTGGTCTTCCAGCAAGTAGATGAAGGGGGCGGTGTCCACGACGACCAAGTCGCCCTCGGCCAAGTCGCACCAAAGGGTGCCGGCAGGCGCCGGGGCGATGACGGATGCAGGGCGAGTTGCCGTCTTCTTCTGACCTGTGGTTCGCTGGGTGGCCGCGGTCACGACGCCCGGTCGTCCCACTCATCCCGAAGGTCTGCCACGGCCGCGGAGGCAGATGGACCCCACAGCCCGCGCCCGCTGCCGCGCAGCGCCAGAAAAGCCGGGCGGGGCCTGCTGGCGAGCAGCACCTCGGGTGCCACGATGGCCGCGAAGGGCTTGCCGTGACGCGTCAACAGGCTGGCTTGGCCCGTGTGGGCCAAGGCGGCCAGTCGCGGCAGCGTGCTGCGGCCTTCGTCCAGGCCTATGCGGATGACGGGCTTGACGGCCATGCGGGGTGCTCCGGTTGTAGGCTTCAGCTTCCGTACGAAGTGTACGAAAGTGGTGGATGACTGGGATTCTAGGCGCTGAAGAACTCTCAACCCAGCGCCTGCAGGTGGGGGTTGAACACCACCTCCCACACGTGGCCGTCCGGGTCCTGGAAGTAGCCGCCATAGCCGCCCCAGAACGTGGGCTGCGCAGGCTTGACGATGCGCCCGCCCGCGGCCTGGGCCTGGGCCAGCACCTGGCGCACCTCGTCCTCAGAGTCCACGTTGTGGGCGATCAGAGCTTCAGTGGCCGCGGGCCCGTCGCTGGGCAGGCCGGTGTCGGCCACCAGGCTGCTGCGCGGCCACAGCGCCAACTTCAGCCCGCCCTCGAGGTTGAAGAAGACGCAGGCGCCGATGGGGTATTTCGTCCCCGTGATGCCGCTGGTGGCCAGGCCCAGGCCATCGCGGTAGAAGACGAGCGAGCGCTCTAGGTCAGTGACGGCCAGGGTGATGACGGTGATGCGGGGTTTCATGGTCCGAACTGGTGCGAGTGGTGCGTGACAAGGGGCGCCGAATCCGGGGTGCCGGGCGAGGCGACCGGAGCGTTGCCAGCGGGATGTGCCTGGTTCAGCCCCGCCCCTTGCGCCGTGCATCGAACTTGCGCCAGTACCCGAACTCGTCTTCATGCACCTCGATGTCCAGCTCAGCCACCCGCGCCTGCAGCCGCTCCTGCACATCGGCCACGGCCTGGTTGTAGATGCTGGGGCCGATCTCCTCCAGAAAGAAGCCCA
>CAYSOD010000571.1:0-2635 GCA_964432385.1 uncultured Rubrivivax sp. | reverse complement strand
AACTGCTGAAAGATGATGCCGATGCCGTGGCGCATGCGCCGCACCTGAGGATCCAGGCGACCGCCTTTCTGCAGGCACTGGCCATGTACCTCAACGCGACCATCGCCCGCGTCCAGCGTCTCGAGCCCACACAGTGCGCGCAGCAAGGTGGACTTGCCTGAGCCGGAGGCGCCCAGCAAGGCCACGCGCTCGCCCGGCTGCACCGTAAAGGACACAGTGGACAGAGCCCGCCGCGGGCCACCCTCCGTGTGAAAAGTCTTGGCCGCTGCGCGAACCACAACGGCCGGTGTCTCAGAACCCTGCATGTCATCAGGTTAGAGACGGCATGTGACAGGCTCGTGACGCTTTACGGGAAGGCGTCACAAACCAATCGGCACTCCCTCAGAACCCGTAATTCATCGTCACCTGGCCAGCCCACTTCAACCGCCAACAGCTTGGCGGTTGAAGAGCCCTCGCGTGAAACCCAGGGTGCAACCGGAAATGCTCAAGCTGCTGGGCGAGCTCCTCGTCGCTGCAAAGCGTGGAGCCAGACTTGATGTCACCGACGCGGATGCTCAGGGCACCAGCTTCCAAGTGGATGCGCGGTGATCAATGTCACGAACGTCTTGGTCGAGACCGACCAGGTTGCGAGAGGTCCATGCGTGATGGCGCTCACTCAGACATCAATTCCAGGGTCTCACTCCAGCGCTGGCAGGGCAGGGTCATCGTGGAAAGCCGCCTTTGCTGAGCAAATTTCTTTTCTTTGTCGCCTCTGTGTCAATCCTCTTCCCATAGCGGGGGCATTGATCAAGCCGTGGGTGTCCATTCGCAGTGGGACTACGCTCGCGGCCATGTGCAAGCAATCCCCAACGTTCTGCTTGACGGCAGCCCTGCTGATCGGCGTCTGTGCGTTCGGGAACGCCCACGCCGTCGATGTACCCCATCGCAACCCTCCCTTGGAGGATCGCGCCCTGCGGGAGAGCCGGGAGGCGGTGAAGAACAGCCAATGGGAGCGGGCTGTCGCCCTGTTGCAGCCCTACCTGCGAGCGCAACCGCAGGACGCCGATGGCTACAACTTGCTGGGTTTCAGCTTGCGCAAGCTCGGTCGGTACGCAGAGTCAGAGGCAGCTTACGACCGTGCGCTCGCCATCGACCCATCTCACCTGGGTGCCCACGAATATCGGGGCGAGCTCATGCTGATCCTTGGCCGACGCGACCGGGCCCTGGTCCACCTCCAGGCGCTCGAGCGCCTGTGCGGCCTGCAGTGCGAGGAATACCTCGATCTGCGTCGTGCCATCGAAGGCACCCCGCAGGTCCGCCCCAAGCCCCGCTGGTGACGGCTCCAGGACCTGCCCCGGATGAAGGGCCTGTGCAGGTCACGCTGAACAGATGGCGCTGAAGGGCTGCCTCTTCAGCGGGCGCCCAGCCACGAAGGCAACGCGGTAGCCAGCCAGGGGAAGGCGGCGATGAGCAGCGTGCCCACGAAGATCGCCCCCATGGCCGGCGCCACGGACGCCGCCACGTAGCGCACGCTCTTGCCGAACATCGCCGAGGCGAAGTAGATGTTCAGCCCGGCGGGCGGGCACAGAAACCCAACCTCCATGGCGGCCAGGAAGATGATGCCGAA
Organism: uncultured Rubrivivax sp.; assembly: GCA_964432385.1. GTDB lineage: Bacteria > Pseudomonadota > Gammaproteobacteria > Burkholderiales > Burkholderiaceae_C > Rubrivivax. The sequence continues at coordinate 1,029 of CAYSOD010000571.1, read as the reverse complement.
GTGGATCGGCTCGATGCCATAGGCCAGCGCCAGGGGCAGCAGCAGCGGCACGAGCACCACGATGGCGGCGTAGATCTCCATCAGTGCCGCCGCAGCAAAAAGGAACAGGCACAGCGCCAGCAAGAAGAGCCACTTGTTCGGGATCACCCCCTGCACCCACTGCACGGCGGCGTCTGGAACGCCGGCGTCGACCAGGAAGTTCGTCAGCGCCAGCGCCATGCCGAGAATCAGCATCACGCCGCCGATGATCTGCGCACACTCGGCCAGGCATTCGCGCAGCCGCTCCCACGGCAGCTCGCGGTGCCCCAGTGCCTGGGTCAGCACGGCGTACAGCGCCGTCATCGCCGCGCTCTCGGTGGGCGTGGCCAGCCCGCTGGCCAGGGTGCCGATGGCCACCAGCGGCGCACCGAGCTCCCATTTGGCAACCCAGGCCGCGCGGGCAGCGGCGCGCAGGTCCGCACGGCTGGCTGCTGCCATCGTTGCCCCCGCTGCAACATCCGCCGACGCCACCGCATCTCGCCTGAGGAAGTTGCCCAGCAGCAGCAGGCACGCCACCATCACCAGCGCCGGCACCAACCCGGCCAGGAACATGTCGAGGATCGGCACCCGTGCCACCACTGCCACCATGATCAGGGGCACCGAAGGCGCCAGCAGTACGCCCAGCGCACTGGCGCTGGTGACCAGCCCGATGCCGCGCCGCTCCGGGTAGCCCGCACGCAGCAGCAGCGGAAGCAGCAGGCCACCGACGGCGAGGATCGTGACGCCGCTGCCGCCAGTGAAGGCCGTGAAGGCCGAACACAACATCGCGGTGGCGAGCACCGTGCCGCCAACGCCGCCCCCGAAAAGCGCGACGAAGAGCGCACCCAGACGCTGCGCAGCACCGGTGCGCGCGAACACCAGACCCGCGAGCGTGAACAGGGGAAGCGCTGGCAACGATGGGTTGACCGTGATCGCATAGTGCGACAGCGCCACCGAAGCCAGCGGCAGACCATCGCCCCAGAAAAGCAGCAGCGCCAGGCCGCCGAGAAA
>CAYSOD010000570.1:0-2639 GCA_964432385.1 uncultured Rubrivivax sp. | reverse complement strand
GCAAGCAGGTAGTGGCATCGACACTTCAGCCGTGGTGCTCGATCACAGCCCCGGCCTTGACAAGGGCATCCACCTCTTCGGGCCCGAATTGCAGTTCCCTCAACAGATCTCGTGACTGCGCACCACGAGGTTGAGCGGGCTCACGCCGGGCCAATGCTTGCCCATTGATTCGAAGCGACGAACGAATGGCCGCCGTCCGCCCCTCCGTGGGGTGGTCCTCATGGTCGATCAGGCCCACAGCGACCAAGTGCGGGTCCTGTTGGAGACTCTCAAGCGTATGGCATGGTTGCGCGGCGATGTCGGCCTCTTGTAACAGCGTCAGCCATTGCTCGGTGGTTCGTGCCGTCAACGGTGCACCTCGCACCTTGAACCACTCAGAGACATGGCGTGCACGGCCGGCCACCGTGGTGAATCTGGGGTCTTCAAGAAGCTCTCTACGGTCTGTGGCGTTGAGGAACGCGCGCACCTGAGAGTCCGTATTGATCGTGAACGAGATCCAACCGTCCGCTGTCTTGACGGGCTTGTTGTGGGGGCTGAGCAATCTCATGTCACCCGCAGGCCCGACAGGTGGGTCAAAGCTTTGCTGGGCCAGGTGCTCCTGCAACACGAACGTGGCCATGGTCTCGAACATGGGAAGCTCCAGGGTGCAGCCCTGGCCGGTGGCTTGTCGATGGACCCAGGCGGCAAGAATGGCTCCTGCAGCGATTTCACCTGCCACGTGGTCGCAGATCAGCATAGGAACGTAGGCAGGTTCGCCATCCCGAGCTTGCATCAGACCGGCCATGCCAGTGCCCCCTTGGACAACGCTGTCGTAGGTTGGCCTGCCTGCATAGGGACCGTCGGTTCCATAACCCGTGATCAGGCAGTAGACCTTTTGCGGATGACGAGCACGGACAGTCGGCGCGTCCAACCCCAGCTTGGCCAAGGCTTGCGGGCGCATGTTGGCCACGATCACATCCGCCGACTCCACCAGACGGGCCACGACTTCTTCGGCTCCAGGCTTCTTGAGGTCCAAGCAAATGTTGCGTTTACCTCGGTTGAAGTGAAGAAAAGCACCGGAATGTTGGCCAGTGGGCGACGGACCACCCAGACCGCGCATCAGATCACCGTCCGGGCTTTCGAGCTTCACGATCTCCGCACCGTACTGCCCGAGGCGCCACGTGCAGACGGGACCGACCACCACACTCGTGAGGTCGAGTACACGAACGCCTTTCAGGGGTTCAAAGCTCATGGGACGCTCACCTCCATGTCCACTGCCAAGCAGTGTTGATGATCAAAGGCTCTCAGTGTCCAGCCGTCGCCAGCAGAGTCAGCTGCCAAGGTCACCGGTCGATTGCAGTACAGCGGCGCCACATGCCGAACCCTCAAAGAAGACGGAATGGCTCCGATCTCGCAGCGCAGAAATTCGGTCAGCAGCAAGGTCACCAAACCGCCATTGACCACCAGATCCGGATATCCCTCGACTTCAACCGCGTAGGGTCTGTCGATGTGGATGCGGTGCGAATTGAAGCCCAAAGCAGCGTACTGGAACAACATGGTCGCATCTGGCACCACGGTCCTCATGTGCGCGGCTGCCACGGGCTTGGGGGTCATGATCTGTGAGGCTGCTATGGACTTGTCTCGAGGGGGCATGAGAAGGTAGGTCTGTGACTCCACCACAGCTGGTTGCCCCGTGGAGGTAAGCCTCAGTTCGTGAACCAGGGTCACCACTGCCATCGTCCCAGACTTGGCAGCCTTGTGTTCGATCCTGGCCACCGCGCTTGTGCGCTGAACGCTGCAGCCAATGGGAATGTCATCAAGGTGGGACACGGACCTGCTTCCCAGGACCAGTCGAGGCAAGCCCAAGTCTGGAACGGGCACCCCCAGGCCAGGAAAACCGTCGCTGCGCAATGCCGAGCGGCGCGTGTCGCCCGCCAGCATGAAGAAGTGCCAGCCTCTTGGCAGTGGGCCACCAGCGCGGTAGTTGTCTGGATCAAGGTCCAGCATGGCGGCAATGCGCCGCACGGCGGCCACGGCGCAGTGCTCTTCTCTGACCACGGGTGTGCCGTGCCAAGCTGATGGCGGCAGATGGGAGAAGCCAGCATCGTGGGATCGGTTGACCATAAGCGCAGAGCAGCCTGTGCGGTTGACGTACCGAGAGCACCCCCAAAAAAGGCGCCTGTCATCTCGGAGCAGATGAAGCGGCGGGCGAAATGACGTCACGGTGCCAAGGGAACGTCATTTGGCGCGCGGGTTTCCACCATATCACGTATGTGAAATTTGAAGGATGATTTTTCACGTTTGGAGTTCAGGCGGCCATTCCCGGGCCTCGCAGAAACAAACCCCGCAAGAGCGCACCGCCATGTCGCACGACGCCACCATCGCTGCCGCCCATCCGCGCCCGCCGCTGACCATCTTCACGGCTCGGCGCATCCACACGATGGACGAGTCTCTGCCGCAGGCCACGGCGGTGGCAATTTCTGAGGGCCGTATCGTCGCGGTGGGGCACCTGGACGACATGGCGGTGTGGCGCGAGGGCCGCGAGGTGACGGTGGACCACCGGTTCGCCGACCAGGTACTGCTGCCCGGCCTGATCGATAACCACATCCACCCTTTCCTGGGCGCGCTGCTCATGCCCATGGAGCACATCGCGCCCGAGG
>CAYSOD010000569.1:0-2649 GCA_964432385.1 uncultured Rubrivivax sp. | reverse complement strand
CAAGGAACGAATGCAGTAGAAGCGAAAAAGCTCATCGATGAAAGCGGGCTTCAGCGCTACCGCGCGCCGGAAGCTCTCGGCCGCCTCGGGCAGCCGATTGAGCATACGCAGAGCCTGTCCGCGATTCGAGTGGGCCTCAGGCAGCTTCGGGTCGATGGCCAGAGCCGCGTCGTAGGCTGCCACGGCTTCCTCGGGTCGACCCATGGAGGCGATGACGTTGGCCCTGTCGACCAGATAGCCTGCGTTTCCGGGCTTTAGCGACAGCGCTGCGTCGAAGTACTGGAGTGCTGCATCGAACCTCTGCTGACGAGCTTCGATAATGCCCAGTAGGTGGAACGAGGGCGCGTGGCTGGGCTCGACGCGCAAGGCCTCCCTAAGGCTGTTGGCAGCGTCGTTCAGACGTCCGGCTCGATAGGCCGCTTGCGCTCTGGGAAAGACCGGCGGGACTCGGGATTTCGACATGGCCGCGATTTTACCCCGGTCGAGCGATGCAAGGCTGCCGCTGGTCGAGATTACGCCAACGCTGAGGGGGCGACATGAACAACTTAAACCCGATCTGAAGTTGTTCCGGGTAGATGAGGCGAAACTCACCTGATCAGACTGCGCCATGGATTTACGATTGACCGAATTCACCTGCGAGGAGCGCGTGGCGATCCGGCTACGGTGTCGGCAATACAGCAGCAACAGTAGCGTCACCAAGCGGTTTGGGGTTTCGCGCAATGCCGGTCGCGAGGATTTGCTTGATCCCTCAATCTGGACTTCCTGTGTTTGGCGCGAAGATCAGATTGGTGGACTCGACGCGATGGTTCGCAGCGGCGGACCGAAAGCAGTCGGCAGCGCCACGCGACGACCGCTGTGGTAGCAGCCATTCTCTAGCGACTCGCGCCGACTGGAGCCCATCACGCCGCGACCGTTGGGCGTCGGCCATGACTCCGGTATCCGAACCGATTACCATCCGACAGATGATCGCGGCTTTGCTGTATCCGGCTGACCGACGCGCCTGGATCGGTGCCTTGGTGCTTGGGCTGCTGGCGATACCGAGTACCGTGGTGCTCCTGTGGATCTGGGTGCGGCTCGGCTCGGTTGCCCCTTTGCGCTTCGAGGGGCCTTCTCTGATGGTGCTTGAAGGCGATGCCGTGGCTTCTCAGGGCGGGCTGCAGGTCCGCGGTACCAGTCCGCAGGGCCGTGTCATTGTGGGCGTCGGACTTGCGGGGATCGACGCCAGTCGCCTCGGGGCGGTGGTCTTCGACGCGCCCGGACTGCAGACCGCGACTGGCGCCGGCCTTTACTGGACGGCACGGAGTAATCCCTCCCTCGGGATACCCCGGGAGTTGAGTCTGGCCGAGGTCGTGCGGGGCCGGGCTGACCTCTCGACGGATCCGCGCTGGACGGGCAACCTTGAGAGTTTGGGGCTCATCATCAACGGGCCCCTGAAGGGCGAAATAACTATCCGTTATCTTGGGCTCGTCCCCCAGCGCCCCGGCCTTACGGACGTCGCTGCGCAGCTCGCCAGAAACTGGGTATCGCCGGCGGACTGGGACGGCGGCGCGGTCAACTTCTACATCGGTGCCGACCGTACCGAGCGCCGCTACACCCGGGCGCTGTCCGTCCTGCTCTGGATTCTGAGTTTCGCGGTGCTCTGCAGATTGGCGGAGAGGTTGCGGGTGGCGCAGCCGCCGATCGAAAAGACGCTGCTTGTTGCCCTCCTAGTCGGGTGGGCTCTACTCGACCTACGATGGCAAACTGACCTCGTCCATCGCTACCTGGCACCGAGCAACGATCAGTTGGTCGAGGTGGACCGACGTCGGGCTGCTTTGTGGGCGCAGGCCCGCAAGCCGCTGGAGCGCGAGGGAACCCGAGTTTTTCTGGTCAGCGATGACCCCTCGAGTTTTTTAACCCACCGTACCCGTTATCACCTCGGTTCCGTGCGCACGTCCATGGGGATGACTCGACTGCCGCAGAGATCCGAGCGTCGCGCGGGCGACTACCTGCTGGTACTGGGCTCACGGGAGCCGCTCAGCTACGACGCGGCGCGCGGCGTGCTATCGGGCGGTGGTGAAGCCGTTCCGGCGAGATTGCTGTTCAATTCTCCGGTGATAGGGGCACTCTTCGAGGTAACCGGATCCGGTGGTGGCGCATGAGGCTGGTGATGGTTTCTTTGGCCGTGATGCTGCCTTGGCTGGCCGGAGCGCTGCTGCTGCGTCTCTGCTGGCCAGGGGGCGGTCCGGGAGCCCGCGCGTTTGTCGTGGGATACGGCTACATTCTAGGGACGATTGGCGTCGCAGCCCTGCTGGGCTTGCAGGGCGCGCTCCTCGGCCGTCTCGACCCGCTGCCTGTGCTCGGGCTCGTCGGACTGCTTGCAGCCGCTGCAGCGTGGCTGCTGCGACGCCAAGCGCCGCCTCTTCCGGAGGTGGCTTACGGGGGGGGGCAATCGGCTCCCCAGCCGAGGTGGGTGGGGGCCGCCCTCTGGGGACTCTTGGGTTGGCTCACGCTGCGCTCGTTGTCGCTCGCCATCGAGATGTTCGAGCAGGAAATCCCTGCAGGTTTGTTCGATGTCTCGGACGAGCGCGGGCGTCGCGTAGACCCGACCTTCTTCGCCCATGAAGCCGATGGTCCGATCGCGGTCGACCGCGATGCACACGGCGCCCG
>CAYSOD010000568.1:0-2650 GCA_964432385.1 uncultured Rubrivivax sp. | reverse complement strand
TTGCGAAGACGGGTTGCCGTACTGGTTGATGGACCGCTTGGCAGCGTCCGTCCAGCGCTGTTGCTATTGTAATATCCGTCAATACTATGGGGATCCGAACCGGCTCTGACTTGTCGGCTTCAGTCCGGTTGCACTTCGTGCAGGCGGCTGGCGTGCGTCTGCATGCGGCCAGCGCGGGCCAGGGCGACCCTGTGCTGTTGCTGCACGGCTTTCCCGACCACTGGCGGCTGTGGGAGCCGCTGATGGGGGTGCTCGCCCGCCATCACCACGTACTGGCGCCAGACCTGCGTGGCATCAACCTGTCGGACAAACCCGGGGATGTGCAGGCTTACCACGTCGACCGTCTGGTGGAGGATGTGCAGGCGCTGATCCTGGGACTGGGCGGGCGTTGCACGCTGGTTGGACATGACTGGGGAGGCATGCTGGCCTGGGCTGTGGCGGCACGGCATCCGGCGCTGGTCCAGCGCCTGGTGGTGTTGAACGCCCCGCACCCCTGCCGTTTCGCCCAGCAACTTCGCGAGGATCCGGCACAACGTGAGGCTTCGCGGTACATCCAGCGGCTGACCGCACCAGGCGTGGCAGAGGGGCTGACACGGGATGGCTTTGCCAGCTTGTGGGCGGCACGTGGCGGTGAGGGCCTGCTGCCTGACGAAGACGCCCACAGGAAGCATTGGCTGACGGCCTGGGCTCAGCCCGGGGCCATGGAGGCGGCCCTGAACTGGTACCGGGCGATCGACATCGAAACGGCCCTGTCTGCGGCTGGGGTGCAAGCCCTGCCAGGGCTGGCCGGTGCCAGCGGTCACATCGAGGCGCCCACCCTCGTGGTGTGGGGAGAGCGTGACGGATCGTTTCCGGTGGCCTGTCTGGAGGGCCTTGAGCGCTGGGTGCCGAAGCTGCGGCTGCACCGCGTACCTGAGGGCGGCCACTGGCTTCTCCTCGAGCAACCGAAGCGGGTGGCCCGCCTGGTGATGGACTTCCTGGAGGACCGACCATGATTCAGCCGCGCCTGGGCGTGTGCTACTACCCGGAGCATTGGCCTGCGTCCTGGTGGGCCGAAGACGCCCGGCAGATGATGGAGATGGGCATCCGTCAGGTACGCATCGGTGAGTTCTGCTGGTCACGCGTGGAGCCGCAGCCGGGTGCCTTTGACTGGGACTGGCTGGACAAGGCCGTTCAGGTGCTGGCCGAGGCCGGCCTGCAGGTCGTCATGTGCACGCCCACGGCCACGCCGCCCAAGTGGCTGGTCGACCTGGATCCCGACATGCTGGCCGTGGGCCCGGATGGACGGCCGCGCGGGTTCGGTTCGCGCCGCCACTACGATTTCTCCAGTGACCGCTACCTGGCCCAAGCCCAGCGCATCACGCGGGCCTTTGGCGAGCGCTATGGCCACCACCCGGCCGTGGTGGCCTGGCAAACCGACAACGAGTATGGCTGCCATGACACCGTGGTGAGCTACTCACCGCAAGCCGTGCGGCGCTTTCGGGGCTGGTTGCGCCAGCGCTACGGCGATGTCGAAGCGCTCAACCAGGCCTGGGGCAACGTCTTCTGGAGTCAGGAGTACGCCGACTTCGACGAGGTGGACGCGCCCGTGGGCACGGTCACCGAGGCCAACCCTGCGCATCGGCTCGACTACCAGCGCTTCGCTTCCGACGAGGTCCGCCGCTTCAACCGGGCCCAGTGCGAGATCTTGCGCAGTCTGTCGCCAGGGCGTGCCCTGGTGCACAACTTCATGCAACTGTTCACGGGCTTTGACCACCACCAGGTGGCGGCCGATCTGGATGTGGCCAGCTGGGACAGCTACCCCATCGGGGCGCTGGAGATGTTCTGGTTCTCCGAGCAGGACAAGCGCCGCTGGCTGCGTACCGGACACCCGGACTTCACCGCCTTCCACCACGATCTGTACCGCGGCATGTCGCGCCAGCCCTTCTGGGTGATGGAACAGCAGCCTGGCCCGGTCAACTGGGCCACCTGGAACCCCGCGCCCGCCGCAGGCATGGTGCGGGTGTGGACCTGGGAGGCCTTCGCCCATGGTGCCGAGGTGGTGAGCTACTTCCGCTGGCGCCAGGCGCCTTTCGGGCAGGAGCAGATGCACGCCGGCTTGCAAACGCCTGACCGCCAACGTGATGTGGGCGGGGCCGAGGCCGCGCAGGTGGCGGCCGAGCTGCGGCGCCTGCCACCTTTGCAGACGGGCCGCGCCCGGGTCGCCCTGGTGCTGGACTATGAAAGCCTTTGGCTTCTGGGCGTGCAGCCGCAGGGGGGCGATTACAACGGCCTTCAGCTCGCATTCGAGTGCTACTCGGCCTTGCGCTCGCTGGGCCTGGACCTGGACATCGTCCCGCCCGACACCGACCTGGGCGGCTACGCACTGGTGGTGTTGCCTGCCGTGGCGCTGGTGAGTGAGGCGCTGCTGCGCCGACTTCAAGCCACTGCGGCACAGGTGGTGCTGTACCCGCGTGCTGGCTCCAAGAAAGAGCCGGTCCACATTCCCGACGGCCTTCCACCTGGAACGTTACGGCAGCTCATCGAACTGCGGGTGCCGCGGGTCGAGTCCCTGCGCCCTGGGGTGCAAGACACCGTGCGCCTCGTCGGGCAACGGGAGCGCCACGTGTCTGCGCGCTGGCGCGAGACGCTGGAGATCGGCTCCGGCGTG
>CAYSOD010000567.1:0-2656 GCA_964432385.1 uncultured Rubrivivax sp. | reverse complement strand
GAAGAGGTCCACCTGCGCCGCGTGGGCCTGTTGCTGGGCCTCCAGCGCCTCCAACGTGGCCCGGGCCTGGCGCACCAGCGAGGCGGGCATTCCGGCCAGGCGCGCCACCTGCACACCGTAGCTGCGGCTGGCCGGGCCGGGCTCGATGCGGTGGAGGAACACGATGTCGTGCCCGCTCTCCACGGCGCTGACGTGCACATTGGTGGCGCGCTCGTGCCGCGCCGGGAACTCCGTGAGCTCGAAGTAATGCGTGGCAAACAGGGTGAAGGCCCTGCAGCGGTCGTGCAGGTGCGTGGCAATGGCCGAGGCCAGCGCCAACCCGTCGAAGGTGCTGGTGCCGCGGCCGATCTCGTCCATCAGCACCAGGCTGTGCTCGGTGGCCCCGTGGATGATGGCCGCGGCCTCGGTCATCTCCAGCATGAAGGTGGACTGCGCGTTGGCCAGGTCGTCGGCGGCACCGATGCGGGTGTGGATGGCGTCCACCGGCCCCAGGCGGCAGGCGCGCGCCGGCACGAAGCTGCCCATCGAGGCCAGCAGCACGGTCAGCGCCACCTGGCGCATGAAGGTGCTCTTGCCGCCCATGTTGGGGCCCGTGATCACCAGCATGCGGGTACGGGCGTCCAGGCGGCAGTCGTTGGCAATGAAGTCCGGCCCGCCCGTCTCGCGCAGGCGCTGTTCCACGACCGGATGACGTCCATCCTCAATCTCGATGCAGGGGTAGTTCACGAACGCCGGGCGGGTCCAGCCCAGCGTGGCGGCGCGCTCGGCCAGGGCGCACAAGGCGTCCAGTGTGGCCAGCGCTCGCGCCAGTGCACCGAGCACGCCCAGGTGGGGCTGCAAGGCATCCAGCACCTGCTCGTACAGCCACTTCTCCCGGGCCAGCGAGCGCTCCTGCGCCGACAGGGCCTTGTCCTCGAAGGCCTTGAGCTCGGGCGTGATGAAGCGCTCGGCGTTCTTCAGCGTCTGGCGTCGGCGGTAGTCCTCGGGCACACGGTCCAGGCCCGAGGCCGTGACCTCGATGTAGAAGCCGTGCACCTTGTTGAACTGCACCCGCAGGTTGGCAATGCCGGTGCGCGCGCGCTCGCGCTGCTCCAGGTCCACGAGGAAGGCGTCGCAGTTCGTGGCGATGCCGCGCAGCTCGTCCAGCTCGGCGTCGAAGCCAGGCGCGATCACGCCACCGTCGCGCAGCAGCGCCGCGGGTTCGTCCGCAATGGCGGCCAGTGGCGCGGCCACGGCCGTGTCCAGGGTGAGGGCCTGGCGAAGGCTTTGCAACAGCGTGTGGGGCTGCTGAGGGCGGCCCGCCTCACCCAGCGGGGTGTGGGCCTCGGGCTCCACCACGACCGCGGCGCCTTCTTCGGTCGGTACCAGGTCTCGCAATCCGGGCAATTGCGCCAGCGTGGCCCGCAGCCCCGCCAGCTCGCGCGGCCGCACCTGGCGCAAGGCCGTGCGCGAGGTGATGCGCTCCACGTCGCTGACATGACGCAGGGCGTCGCGCAGGGGTTCGAAGCCTGCGGCCATCAGGGACGTGACGGCCTCGTGACGCTGCATGGCGGGCCCGCGTGAGCGGGCAGGGTGGGTGAGCCAGTGCCGCAGCAGCCGGCTGCCCATGCCGGTGCGGCAGGTGTCCAGCAGCGACAGCAGCGTGGGCGCCTCCTCGCCCCGCAGGGTCTGCGTCAGCTCCAGGTTGCGGTGCGTGCTGGGCGGCAGCTCGATCAGGTCCGTGGCCCGCTCCACTGTCAGGCTTTGCACATGGCGCAGCGCCTGGCCTTGCGTGTGTTCGGCATAACTCAGCAGCGCGGCAGCCGCCGCCTGCGCCACCGGCAGGTCTTGCGCGTTGAAGCCAGCCAGCGAGGCCACCTGCAGCTGCGCGCAGAGCTTGCGTTCACCCAGTGCGGTCTCGAACTGCCAGGCCGGGCGCGCCGTCTTCGGGCCTCGCCAGGCCCGCAAGGCCTCGGCCATCTCACTACCGTCGTGCAGCAGCTCAGCGGGGGCCAATCGGGCCAGCCAGCCTGCCAGCTCCCGCTCACCGCACTCGGTCACACCCAAGGTGCCGCTGGCTATCCCCAGCCAGGCCAGACCCCAAGTCACGCGGTGCCGGTGCACCGCCAGCAGCAGGCTGTCGGCCCGATCGGCCAACAGTTCCGCATCGGTCACAGTGCCGGGCGTCACCACCCGCACCACCTTGCGCTCCACCGGCCCTTTGGACGTGGCCACGTCGCCCACCTGCTCGGCCACCGCCACCGACTCGCCCAGCTTCAGCAGCTTGGACAGGTAGCTCTCCACCGCGTGCACTGGCACCCCAGCCATCACCACCGGCTCGCCAGCCGACACCCCCCGCGTGGTCAGTGTGATGTCGAGCAGCCGGTGGGCCTTGCGAGCGTCGTCATAGAACAGCTCGTAGAAGTCCCCCATCCGGTAGAACACCAACGTGTCAGGGTGCTCGGCCTTGATGCGCAGGTACTGGGCCATCATGGGCGTGTGAGCAGAGAAGTCGCCGGTCAGGGGTGCGGCGGTGGTGATGGAGGCGGACATGTCGGCCGGCATCGTAGGTCAAGCCGTGCGGTCGGCCGACAGGTTCAAAGCTCGCTGGCATCAAGAGGCCAGCTCCAGGCTCAAACCTCGTTAAACAAGCAGACTATTGACGTCTGCCTATCAA
>CAYSOD010000566.1:0-2669 GCA_964432385.1 uncultured Rubrivivax sp. | reverse complement strand
GGCCGTGCGCTGGCCGGCGGCCTGATGCATAGCCGCCACCAGCGGCGCACGCAGGCCTTCACGGGCCATCACATGCACGTTCCAGTTGGCCTTGCCCGCGGCCGGCTCCAGGTAGCGGCCAGTGCGGCCGTTGACATAAAGGATGTCGCCCCGGTCGTTCACCAGCACCGAGGGCGGCGCCCACTGCTGCATGAGGTAGCGGTCCACGAGCATCTGCAGGCTGGGCGGCGGGCTGGGTTCTTCTGAGGGCACGGCAGGCTCCTTGGGGGCGGGCTCAGTCACCGGCACCACGGGCCGGAAGGAAAAGTCGGGCACCGGCAGCGGCTTGGCCACGGGGCGCCGGCGGTACAGGCGCAGCCGGGCGTCGGTGGTTTCAAACAGGTCGTCAAAGCGGCCGATGGTCTCGGAGCTGCCCAGCAGCAGCACGCCGTCGGGGCGCAGGCTGTAATGGAACAGCGGCATCAGGCGGCGCTGCAGCGGCGCGGTCAGGTAGATCAGCAGGTTGCGGCAGCTCAGCAGGTCCAGCCGCGTGAAGGGCGGATCCACGTTGAGGTCGTGCGGGGCGAAGACCACCATTTCGCGCACCTCCTTGGCGATGCGCCAGCCGCCCTCCTGAGGCGTGAAGAAACGCGACAAGCGCTGGGCCGACACCTCGCCACTGATGGTGGCCGGGTAGACACCCCGGCGCGCGCGGTCGATGGCGTCTTTGCTGAGGTCGGTGGCAAAGACCTGCAGGCTGCAGTTGGCGAGCGCCGGCAGGGCCTCCAGCACCTCGCGGAAGGTGATGGCCAGGGAGTAGGCCTCTTCGCCCGTGGCGCAGCCGGCCACCCAGGCCCGCATGTGCCAGCCGTCGCCGTGGGCCTTCAGCAGCGCGGGCAAGACCTCCTGCTTGAGCGCCTGCCATACGGGCGTGTCGCGAAAGAAGGTGGTCACGCCGATCAGCAGCTCCTTGGCCAGCAGGTCCAGCTCGGCCTCGTCGCGTGCCAGCAGTTCGGCGTACGCCTGCATCGAGCTCATGCGGTGGATGCCCATGCGGCGCTCGATACGCCGGAGCAAGGTGCTGCGCTTGTAGAGAAAGAAGTCGTGGCAACCACGCGACTGCAGCAGCCTCAGGATGGCCACCAATCGCTGCGGGTCGTGCCGGCGCTCGCTGCCGGCGGGCAAGTCATGCCGCCCCGAGGCGGTACGGGCCTTGTTGGCTGGGGCCGGTTTCGTCGCTGCTCCTTGCGCCGCGCGCGCGGCCAGCGCCTTGACGATCTCCCCCGGCAGGCTGGCAGGCGCGGCCACCAGGTCCACCATGCCGGTCTGCAAGGCACTGCGGGGCATGGCATCGAATTGCGCCGTCTCAGGCTGCTGCACGGCCGTGAGGCCTCCCGCGGCGTGGACAGACTGCAGACCCCGGGTGCCGTCGGTACCTGCGCCGGACAGCACCACGGCCACGGCGCGCGGCCCCAGCACCCGGGCCAGCGACTCGAACATGTCGTCGATGGGGTGGCGCCAGCCGCGGGGCTCGGCGGGCACCTCCACGTGCAGGTGGCCGTCCACCAAGGTCAGCGTGGCGTTGGGCGGGATCACGTACACCGTGTCAGCGCGCACGCGCTGGCGGTCTGTGGCTTCCACCACCGGCAACAGCGTGTCGCGCTGCAACAGGTGCACGAGGGCCGTGGAACGCGTGGGGTCCAGGTGCTGCACCACCACCCAGGCCAGACCCGACTCGCCCTGGGCATGGGTCAGAAACTCCTGCAGCGCCGGCAGCCCGCCTGCCGAGGCCCCGATGGCCACGATGCCCATGGCTGGCGCATCGGGAGCGGCCAGGTCAGCGAGAGCGCCCGGCGGGTCGGTGGTACCCATAGCCAAATGTACCCAGTCAGCGGGCCTTCATCACCCAGGCCGCGCAGCGCATGGGAAAAAAACCGCGCGCACCGGCCCCGCACCCTTGTTCAGGTCAACCACCCAGCTGCCCAGCAAGCAGGCATCGCGCTCCCACCTGGGGTCGGAAGGAAACCCCATATTGCATTTTTCTCACCGTCTGATAAGTTGACACCAATGACGTCAAGCGGCCCCTACACTCCCCCCCCCCGCGAGATGAGCCCGCTCACGGGGTGATGGCCTTCTTCTGCTCTGGCAAGAACGTCCCCAGCGGATCCAGCACCTTGGCGTCTGGCAAAGGAGATGCTGCAAGTGTTCGCGCCGCTGCGTCCTGCCGCTGAAACGCCCGTCTTCTGACACTCGAGCCCTGCCACCCCCTGCCACTTCTTGCCCTTTCCCAGTTGATGACCCCGTCCTTTCATGCCATGCCCGAGCGCCTGGCTGGCCCCGATCAAGCGTCCGTGGCTTCCTCAGTGCCCCAGCACGCCGAGGGCCCGGCCGCGCTGGACGCCGTGACGCTGGACCCGCCGCCAGCCTCCAACCCCGCCGACCTCCGCGCCTGGGCCTTGAGCCTGCTGGAGGCGCGCGAGGCGGAGCGGCTGCGCATCGCCCGCGGCATGCACGACGAACTGGGCCAGTTGCTCACCGCCTTGAAGCTGGAGCTTGCGAGCCTCGCCAAGGTGACCACCGCGCCCGAGGCGGCCCCACGCATCGCCTCCATGAAGGCGCTGATTGAGGAGAGCGTGGTGGCCGAGCGCCGCATCTCCGACGATCTGCGCCCGCTGATGCTGGACGACCTG
>CAYSOD010000565.1:0-2671 GCA_964432385.1 uncultured Rubrivivax sp. | reverse complement strand
CCGGGAGGTCGAAGACATCCGCTTCGCTCAGGCGCAGATCCGCAACTTCGCCCAGATTCAGCGAGACAGTCTGCAGGACGTCGAGGTGGAGACCTTGCCGGGGGTGGTGCTCGGCCACAAGCACATTCCCATGAACAACGTGGGTTGCTACATCCCGGGCGGCAAGTACCCGCTGCTGGCCTCCGCCCACATGAGCGTGCTGACCGCCAAGGTGGCCGGGGTGCCGCGGGTGATCGCCACCGCGCCGCCGTTCCAAGGTGAGCCGCACCCTGCCATCGTGGCCGCGATGCATTTCGCCGGCGCGGATGAGATCCTGGTGCTGGGCGGTGTCCAGGCCGTTGCCGCCATGGCCATCGGCACGGGCTCGATCAAGCCTGTGGACATGCTGGTAGGCCCCGGCAACATGTTCGTGGCTGAGGCCAAGCGCCAGCTCTACGGGCGTGTGGGCATCGACCTTTTCGCCGGGCCGACGGAGACCCTGGTGATTGCTGATGAGTCGGTGGACGGCGAAATGTGCGCTGTGGACTTGCTCGGTCAGGCGGAGCATGGGCCAACTTCGCCAGCAATCCTCCTGACCAACAGCGAGAAGCTGGCGCGCGACACCATGGCCGAGGTCGAGCGTCAACTGGGTGTGCTGCCCACCGCAGGCATCGCGCGCCAGAGCTGGGCCGATTTCGGTGAGGTCATCGTCTGTGACACCGTCGATGAGATGGTAGCCAAGGCCGACGAGCTGGCTTTCGAGCATGTCCAGGTGATGACGGCAGATCCTGACGTCTTCCTGCGCCGCATGACCAACTATGGCGCCCTGTTCCTTGGTCCGCGCACCAACGTCAGCTTTGGCGACAAGGTGATCGGCACCAACCACACCTTGCCCACCAACAAGAACGCCCGCTACACAGGCGGCCTGTGGGTGGGCAAGTTCCTCAAGACCTGCACCTACCAGCGCGTGCGGACCGACGAGGCGAGCGCCACGATCGGTGCGGTCTGCTCGCGCCTGTGCCACATGGAGAACTTTGCCGGGCACGGCGAGCAGGCCAACCTGCGAGTGCGCCGCTACGGCAAGCGGGATGTGGCCTGGTACAAACCTGTGGAAGCTTGATCGGTTGGCTGATCCCGTCTGTCCAGCAACTCCCTCCGCCCCGTGACCGATCGCCCTGTTCTGGTGCTGATTCCAGGCACGCTGTGTGACGGTCGGCTCTTTGATCGGCAAGCGCGTCGACTTCGGTCCCAGGCGCAGGTCGTTCGTGTGGACTGGCAGCACTTGCGGCAAGCTGGGGATCCCATGGCCGCGCTCTTGCGCCGCCTACCTCAGCGCTTCTCGCTAGCCGGCTTTTCGCTGGGTGGGCTGTGGGCGGTGCAACTGATGGCACGGGCCCCTGATCGGGTGGAGAGGTTGGCGCTGATCGCGAGCAATGCGGAACCCTTCAGCAGGCGTGTGGCGCGCAGGAGTGCAAGGCTGTGGCGCCTGTGGCAAGCGCAGGGCCCAGCGGCCGTGGCACGCGCCTGCAAGCCAGCCTACTTTCACCACCACCGGCGCCGTCAGCAGCACTGGAGCCTTGTGAAAGAGATGGCCTTGGCCACGCCGTCACGCGTGGCCAAGGCGCAGTTCGACTGGGCGGGTCATAGGCCAGATGGGCTGCAGGTGCTGGCCCGAACCGCTGCGCCCACCTGGTTGATCAGCGGCGCCCATGACCGGTTGTGCCCTCGGCCCCTCCAGCAGCGCATCCTGGCAGCCGCGCCCACGGTTCAATGGACCGAGTTGCCGCGTTGTGGACACTTTCTGCCGCTCGAAGCGCCGGCGCAGTTGACCCGTCTCTTGGGGTCCTGGCTTGCCGAGCCTTCCCCGATCTCCCTGGAGAACGCCCTTGATCACACCTGAAGCCCTGGCAGAGCGATTCATCCCCTTCGCGGGCTTGAAGTACTCGACCGAAGCCTTCATCGACTACTGCATTCCGGCCTCGACGCCAAAGTACAACTACGCCCTGATCGGTCCCGGCGTATCGCAGAACCCGAACCAACCTGTGAGCCTGCGAGAGCCCCATGGCTTCCAGGTGGGCGGGGTGTCCATGCCTTACGGCAAGACCAACCCGGCGCACATGCACTTCACCTGCGAGGTCTTCATCTGCACCCGGGGAGACTGGCGCATTGAATGGGGCTTCAACCCACAAGTGCAGTCGGCTCCCATAGGCGAAGGCGACCTGGTATCCGTGCCGACGTGGATCTACCGCGGCTTTACCAACGTTGGCGTGGATGATGGCTTCATGTTCACCGCCCTCGGCGGAGACAACACCGGGGGCATCTTGTGGGGCCCGAGCACCCTCAAGGCGGCAGCTGAACAGGGCGTGCAATTGACCGAAGGCTACCGAATCGTGGACTCGCGACGAGGCGACCGCATGGAGCCCGACGAGCGCCCCGTCCAGCCCATGACTGCTGAAGAGATTGCCCAGCTGAAGCACTGGCCCCCCGAGGAGATGGCGCGGCGTATCGTGCGCTTTTCAGACCTGCACTGGTCGAGCCGCGCGTTGCTGGATGCACCGCTTCCAGGATGCGGCGCCGAGTTGGCGCCCGCCATTGGATTGGGCATCTCGCAGGACCGCGACCAATTGGCCCCGGTCCAGAACCCGCATGGGCTTTCCATCGAATGGGTGCGCATCCCGCCTGGCGGGCAGAT
>CAYSOD010000564.1:0-2671 GCA_964432385.1 uncultured Rubrivivax sp. | reverse complement strand
CGTGGCCCAGCCTGCGCTGGCCCGGTACCGCCCGCAGGAGCTCAAGCCCGGCGCACAGTTCGAGACCGACGAGGACCTGGCGCGCCTGGCGGGTGACATCGGCACCACCATCTTCCACCCCGTGGGCACCTGCCGCATGGGCCGCGTCGACGACCCCATGGCCGTGGTGGACCCGCGCCTGGCCCTGCGCGGCGTGCGGGGCCTGCACGTGGCTGATGCCAGCGTGATGCCTAACATCACCAGCGGCAACACCAACTCGCCCACGCTGATGATCGCCGAGCGCGCGGCCGGCTGGATCCTGGGCAGTACCTGAGGGTGGCGGCCACCGCCGCCCAAGCCCGACCACTTCCTGCGCCGGGTAATCCCCGATGCCGGTTGCCCGGCCGGCGCCTACATTGCGTTTACTCGCGCAGGTGCGCCGCTGGTTCCAGCGGTTGTGCCGCAGGCGGGGGGATCGAGGAGACGCCACAACCACAGGAAACGCCGTACCGCAGGGCCCGGGCCCCGCGCACAGGCGTTGCACGCAGGCCCCACCCGGGGCCTGATTTTTTGGTGGTCCCGATGGATGCACGGGTTGAGCCCGTCCAGCAGGACCGAGCCTTGTGCCGGCATACTGCAGCCTGCCCATGACATCTTCCAAGGGAATCGGCTCGGCGCAACTGGACATCCCCGCGATGCCCGCGGCCCTGGTGCGCCTGTCCAAGCTGATCCAGGCCGAGGACGTCGATCTCAAAGCGCTGGCCTCGCTGGTCGAGTCCGACATGGCGCTGGCCGCGGCGGTGATGAAGGCGGTGGCCTCGGCCGTCACTGGCGTGCGCGGCCGGGTGAACAGCGTGCAGCAGGCGGTGACGTTCCTGGGCATGCGGGAGGTTGCGGCCATCACCTACGAGGTGAGCATGCGTGCAGCATTCCCGGCCATCGTGGAGCTGGAACTGCTGTGGACGCGCGGCGCCAGGCGGGCGCAGTTGATGAAGGGCCTGGCGCGCAGCCTGGGGGTGGACCCGTTTGCGGCCCACGCTGCGGGACTCTTCGAGGAGTGCGGCAAAGCGGTGCTGTTCCGTCACGCGACCGACCACTACCGCGGGATGATGCGGGCCGCCCCGGAGGATCTCGATCTGGTGGTGCTGGAGCGACTGGGTTTTGGCGTTGCCCACGACGAACTCGGCGCCCGGCTGTGCGAGTCCTGGATGCTGTCGCCCGAGACTGTCTCCAGCGTACGCCACCACTTGCAGGTGCGCCGGGACGGCCTGTTGCCTGATCCTCCGCAGCCGCGTGACATCTGCGCCTTGTCGGCCATCGTCTGGGCCCTGATGGAGCGCCCTGACGAATTGGTGCCGCTGGTGGAGCGCATGGCTTCGCAGCTCGGGCGCGAGCCGGACGCCTTGATCCAGGCGGCCCGGCGCCAGCTGGAACCCGATGACGAGTGAGCCGCGGCCGCCAAGGCGCACCCTCCGGACGCACCGAATGCTGGAAGCTGTGCGCGGCTGACACCTCACCGCGTCAAGCCCGCACATCGGGGAAGACCATCACCCGCCCGGCGGGTCAACCGGGCTAGGCTGCGAGCCTCGTGACTCGGGCCCGCCCGAGACCCTCCCTCCTCCACGTTGAAGGCCTGCTCGAAGGCCCGCCCAAGATGAAGACCGAAATCGCCGCCGACAAGTTGGCGCTGCAGCGCCTGTACCACTGGGAAGCCACGGCCCCGGAGCACGTCGTCCTCACCCAGCCCATGGGCGGCGGGGTGGTGCGCGACTTCACCTGGCGCGAATTGATGGACCAGTCGCGCCGCATGGCTGCACACCTGCAAGCACAGGGCCTGCAGCCCGGCGACCGCGTGGCCCTCATCTCCAAGAACAGCGCCCATTGGCTGATGAGCGACTTCGCCATCTGGTTGGCCGGTGGGGTGTCGGTGCCGCTGTACCCCACGCTGGCGCCCACCACCATCGCGCAGATCCTGGAGCACAGCGGCGCCAAGCTGCTGTTCGTGGGCAAGCTCGACGGCTGGGAGGCCATGAAGCCCGGCGTGCCCGCCGACCTGCCCTGCATCAGCCACCCGCTGTCGCCCGAGGACGCCAAGCGCAGCTACCCCGGCTGGGACGAGATCTGTGCGCGCACCGCGCCCCTCGCGGGCCAGCCCGTGCGTGATGGCGACGACTTGTCCACCATCATGTACACCTCGGGCACCACCGGCATGCCCAAGGGCGTGATGCACAGCTTTGCCACCTTCGCCTGGGGCGTGGAGTCTGGCCTCAAGCGCCTGCCCATGGTCAACCAGAATTCCCGCATGCTCAGCTACCTGCCGCTGGCCCACGTGGCCGAGCGCACGCTGGTGGAGCACGGTCTGCTGGCCACGGGCATGCACATCTTCTTTGCCGAGAGCCTGGACACCTTCACCGCCGACCTGCAGCGCGCCCGGCCGACCGTGTTCTTCTCGGTACCGCGCCTGTGGGTGAAGTTCCGCCAGGGCGTGAACGCCAAGATGCCACAGGCCAAGCTGGAGCGGCTGCTGAAGATCCCCATTCTGCGCGGCATCGTGAAGAAGAAGATCCTCTCAGCCCTCGGCCTGGACCAGTGCGAGTTCGCCGGGGGCGGCGCGGCGCCCATGCCGCCAGACCTGCTGCGCTGGTACGACAAGCTGGGGCTGCGCATCGTCGAGGTCTACGGCATGACCGAG
>CAYSOD010000563.1:0-2673 GCA_964432385.1 uncultured Rubrivivax sp. | reverse complement strand
TCCGGGTGTGGCTGAGGCGACCAGTGGATACAACGCAGTTGCTCCGATGACCGGCGCAGCGCCTAGCGCCGCTCCTGTTTCGGTGCCTCCAATGGCCTCCACAACTGGCATCGCCGGGCCTGCTGGGGACCCTGGATTTATGGGCCAGACTGCTCTGCCGGTGCAGCCTGCTGCGCCTGCGGCTCCTGGCCTTGGTGATACGATGGCAACTCGCGCCTCTAACTTCGGCACGAGACTGTCCAACATTGCCAGTGATCCTGGGGCAGCAATCTCCCGTATTGGCGAGAACATCAAGGCTAGCCCGTATTCTGCGGCTATCGCCGCTGGCGGCACGCTTCTCCAGGCCAACGATATGTTTGGTGGTCAGGGCGGCATACCGGGCGAGACTCCATACGACCCGAACCGTTACCCGGAGCGGCGTCCAGCCAACCCGCGTAGCTGGAATGCCCCGCCTGCCGGTTACCGCGCTGGGGCTGGTCCGGAGTATCGCTACTTCGCTGAGGGTGGCTTGGCCTCTGTCCGCAAGGACGAGGGCTACACGGCCAACCTGATGAACGAGGCCAAGGCCGCTCTGCTTGGCGAGCATCCCCGCCCGCGTGAGGCCATCGAGCGCTTCCGGGAGACCTTTGGCGACGAAGCCCTGAACCTCCTGCGTGACCGCATCACTGGCGGTCGAGTGCGTGGGGCCGGTGGTGGCATGGACGACCTCGTTCCTGGCACCATTGAGGGGCGCCAGAAGGTGCGTCTTGCCGATGGCGAGTTTGTGATTCCCGCCGATGTGGTTTCCGGTTTGGGGGATGGTTCTACGGACCAGGGCGTCCGTAAGCTGCATGGTCTGATGGACAAGGTGCGTCAGCAGCGCACTGGCAAGAAGGCTCAGCCCAAGGCGATTGGCGGGAAGATTACCCTGTGAATGTGAGTCTGGTCCCAGCAGACTGCGTTGAAGACATCTGGGCCGCAGTAAAGGATCTCCTCCAGCCTGCGGTCCAAGTGACCAACGGCAGGTACATGCTCTACGATGTGTATGCTGCCCTCAAGACGGGGGAGATGAACCTGTGGATAGCTTTCGGGGATGACCGGGAGATCCTGGGTTGTGAGGTGACCAGGGTAACGGACTACCCGTCGCGCCGGGTTCTCACGTCCCTGTTCACTGGGGGCAGAAATATCCGTCTATGGAAGGATCCCATGATGGCTATCATGGTCCGATGGGCGGAAGATAACCAATGCACGGCCATCGAGGGCTATGGTAGAAAAGGCTGGCTCAAGATGTTGGATGCCTATGGGGTGAAACAGACCCTCATCCTGTTCGAGAAGGATATCTGACATGGGTGGCGGCGCTAAGGCTGGTCCTACTCAAAGCACCACCTACACCTCGAACCTTCCCGAGTACGCTCGTCCATACTTTGAGCGGATGATGAGCCGGGCTGAGGAAGAGAGCAATCAGCCCTACGTCTCTTATGGCGGTCAGCGTCTAGCTGGCTTTACTCCGGACACCCAGACGGGGTTCGGCATCACGCGGGGCGTGGCTGAGCGTGGTCTTCCTGAGCTTGGCGCTGCCACCGGGATCCTTGGCGCTTCGGCCATGCGCGGTCTTGGCGCCAGCGACTACACGTCGGCTCCGATCCAGCAGCAGGCGTTTGGGCAGGAACAAGCCCAGCAGTACATGTCGCCCTACATGAACGAGGTCCTGGAGCGCCAGAAGGCGGCTGCTGTGCGGGACTACGAGGAGGGCCGACCGAAGCGTGAGACTGAGGCTATCCGCTCTGGTGCCTTTGGCGGCTACCGCTCTGCCATACAGGAGGGCGTGGCTCAGCGCGGTCTAGGCGAGAAGCTGTCTGATATCGAGGCGATGGGTCGTCAGCGGGCATTTGAGAATGCCCAGGCTCAGTTCGAGCGGGACCGCGCTGCCTCGATGGCGGCGCAGGGTCAGACTGAAGCACAGCGCCTTGCGGCGGCTCAGTATGGTTTGGCTGGGGCAGGACTTGGCCTCCAGGCTGGTCAGGGCCTGGGTCAGATCGGCGCGATGCGCCAGGGTCTAACGCTTCAGCAGGCTGAAGCTCTCCAGAGGCAGGGTGGCGCCCAGCAGGAACAGGAGCAGCGTGCGCTTGATCTTGCGTATCAGGACTTCCTGAACCAGCGCGAGTTCGGCAAGCAGCAGATCAACTTCATGTCCAGCATCCTGCGCGGCATCCCCGTGCAGCCGACGCGAGTTGAGAGCCGTTATGACAACCCCAACCCGCTTGCTCAGTTCGGTGGCCTGGGTATCGCTGGTCTTGGTCTGCTGCGTAGCCAATAGGGGCGTTAGATGAACCTCCTTCGCATTCAGGACGCGCTCAAGAACGCCTCTGACCAGCAGCTTATGCAGATGATGCAGGCGCCGGATAGCACCGCGCCTTCGTATCTGGTGCTGTCTGAGATCCGCCGCCGCAAGGATATGCGAGCGCAGCAGGCTCCCGAGGGCGATTCCCGTCGTACTGTGGCAGAAGAGCTTACTGCCCCGGAGGATCAGGGTATCCGGGCGATGGCTGCTCAGATGCCGGAAGAGCCCTCGCAGGATGTGACGGATCAGGCTGGCATCGAGGCGATGCGTGAGGGCGGCGTTGTCCGCATGCAGGCTGGCGGTCAGCCTCCTCGTCGCCCAGCCCCTCCGGGAGCTGGGAGGCACGGGCCTGC
>CAYSOD010000562.1:0-2675 GCA_964432385.1 uncultured Rubrivivax sp. | reverse complement strand
CTGCTGGACTGCGCAGCGTCACCGTGGCCCAGCGCCTGATGCACCTGGGCCAGGGCGTCAGCCAGGTACACCTGGCGCGCGACCGTGGGCAGATCCTCGGGCCAGCGCCGCGCGGCGTCCTCCACCAAGGGCGCCGCCTCTTGCAGCCGCTCTAGAGCCGACTGCGGATCACCGGCTCTCAGCAGCGCCAGGCCCCACAGCAGGTGCGCGTCCAGTTGGCTGCGCCTTGCCAGATGGTCCGAGGGGTCGCGCCGGGCGAGCGCGCCCCAGCGTTCGGTGGCCAGGCAGCCGGCGGCCTGAGCGGCTTGCACATCGCCCAGGGGTCCGGCCGCGCGCAGCTGCCAAGTGGCCACGCCCGCGATGTCCTCCAGGATGCGCGCGTTCTCCGGATGCCGGGCCTGCAAACGATCCAGCAGCACCCGTGTGGCTTCGGTCGCCTCGCGCAGGCCGTGCCAGTCACCCTGGGCACGCCGCAGGCGCTGCGTGACGCTGTGCACCCACACCCACACGTGGTCGAGCTCCGGGTGGCCCGGTTGGCGCCGCGCCATCTCCTGCAGATGCGTGCGCGCCGCCTCGATGTGGCTGGCAGCCGTGTCGAACTCGCGCAGCGCCACCGCCCACCGCGTGAGGCGGAGGTGCGTACGGGCCAGTTCCAGCCGGTGGCGCAGGTCGGCGCGGTCCGGTTCCAGGTGGCGCTCGTAAAGGACGGCGGCGCGCTGCAGGCGGGCGCGCGCCATCGCCCAGTCACCAGCCTCGGCCTCGAAGGCCGCGCGCGCCGACAAGGCTTGCGCCAGCTCGAAGGCGGCGAGATCGTCCTGCCGGTCTTCTTCCACCAGCGGCTCCAGCCAGGACTGGGCCAGGGCGTAACTTCGGGCGGCGCCCTCGCGGTCACCCAGGTGCGGCCGCAAGTAGCCGTTGCACTGCACCACGCCCACCGAGCGGTAGGCCGCGCCGATCTCCATGCGCAAGGCGCGGTCGCTGGGCGCGGCGCGGGCCAGGCGGTCCAGGTAGGTCAGCGCGTCGCGCACCAGGCGCTGTCGCACCGGGGTCGAGCCCACCAGCGGCTCGACCAGGTTGTGATAGTCGAAGAGCACGTGATGGGCGAGCTGGCGCAAGTCCTCGAAGCGCGTCTGAGCCTGGTCACGCGCAAGGGCCGCCTGACGCGCCTGCGCGATGGCAATCGCCAGCCCAGCCGCCATACCCAGCGCGCCGATGGCCAACGCCACCTGGCCCTGCGCAACGGCGGCGCCCAGCCCCGTGAAGAGGCCCAGCAGGCCCAGGCCGGCCGCCAGCACCACCCAGCGGTTGCGTTGCAGAAAGCGCAACAGCACGTAGGCGGCCGTGCTCGCACGCGCACTGACCGGGCGCTGCTCGAGGTGGGCGCGAAGGTCCGCGGCCAGCGCCTCCACGCTGGCGTAGCGCAGCGCCGGCTCCTTGCGCAGGGCCTTCATCAGGATGTTGTCCAGGTCGCCGGCCAGGCGCGGGCGCAACACGCGCCAGGAGGGGTCTCGGGCCTCGGAATCGCTCAAGCGGCTGGGGCGCACGGGCTGTTCCTCCAGCACGCTGCGGGCCGCCTGCACGGCGGTGGTGGCGCAGCGGCCTGTGGGCCGCGCTCCGGTGAGCAACTGGTAAAGCACGACGCCCAGGCTGTAGACGTCGGTGGCCGCCGTCACCGGCTCGCCACGCACCTGCTCCGGGCTCGCATAGTGCGGCGTGTAAGGACGCGGACCTCCCAGGGTGGTCAGGCCATCGGCGCCTTCCAGCGGGTCCAAGGCCTTGGCGATGCCGAAGTCCAGCAGCTTGACCTGGCCGTCCTCGCTGCAAAACACGTTGCTGGGCTTGAGGTCACGGTGCACGAGACCCCGCCGGTGGGCATGGGAGACGGCGTCGGCCAGCTGCAGAAACAGCTGCAACCGGTCTTCCAGCGAACGGCCTTCGCATGCACGGTCCAGCGGTTGCCCGAGCACCCGCTCCATCACGAAGTAGGGCAGCCCGTCCGCGGTGCGCCCGGCATCCAGCAGCCGGGCGATGTGCGGGTGCGCCAGCTGGGCCAGTGCCTGCCGCTCCAGGGCGAAGCGCGCGAGCACCGCGGCGGAGTCCATGCCCCGGCGCAGCACCTTCACCGCCGCCTCGCCCTGGAAGGCCCCATCGTCGCGGCGCGCCAGCCACACCTCGCCCATGCCGCCTGAGCCCAGGCGCGAGACGATGCGCCAAGCGCCCAGTCGCTGGCCGCTGCGGTCTTCCTCGGCCTCGCGGCGAGCCGCATCCCCCCAGGACGCCGCAGCCGGGCGCGCCAGCAGACTGCCGGTGTCGGCGTCGTGATGGGCGAGCAGGGCACGCACCTCGGCGGCCACCGCAGGGTCGGTCAGCGCGGCGAGTTCGCGGTCGCGATCAGCCGGCTGCAGTTCGGCCACCCGGTCGAAGGCGGCGCGCACGCGCGCCCAGCTGGGGCCTGCGCCAGCCTGTGCCGCCTCAGCCGGCGGGGGGCTCAGCCCCGTTCGAAGCGGAAGACCGCCACGCTGGCCCGCAAATTCGGCCACTGTCTCACCTCGCGCCCCTGCTGCAAGCCAAAGGCGTCGGTGACCTTCAGCCCGTTCTTGCGCGCCAGCACCTCGAAGTCGGCAAACGTGCCCACGCGGATGTTGGGCGTGTCGTACCACTCGTAGGGCAGCGCC
>CAYSOD010000561.1:0-2677 GCA_964432385.1 uncultured Rubrivivax sp. | reverse complement strand
GTTGTCCCGCACCACATCGGCCTGCATGCCGGGCGGCAGTTCCTTCTTCAGCGTCTCGGCGGCCTTCTTCAGGCCGTCCACCACCTCGATGGTGTTCTCGCCTTGGTTCTTCACCACGTCCAGCGCGATCATGCGCTGGCCGTTGAACAGGGCCAGCGACTCCACCTCTTCGGGGCCGTCCACCACGTCGGCCACCTGCCACAACTTGACGGGCTGGGGCGAGGCGCCGCGCCGCGCCACCACGATGTCTCGCAGGTCTTCGGGGCGCTTGACGGCGCCGTCGATCTGCACGATGCGCTCGGCCTCGCGGCTGCGCAGCGCGCCGGCGGGCAGGTCGCGGTTTTCGGTGCGCAGGGCCGTCACCACCTGATCGGCCCCCACGCCCAGGGCCTCCATGGCCGCGGGTTTGAGGTAGATGTTGATCTCGCGCTTGCGCGCACCGGCCACCGTGACGGCGCCCACGCCACGCACGTTCTCCAGGCGCTTCTTGACCAGCTGCTCGGCCGTGGTGCTGAGCTCGGTAGGGGTGCGCGAGCCGTCGGGCGATGTCAGCGCCAGCGTGAACACCGGCCGCGAGGTGGGGTCGAAGCGCTGCACCCGCGACTCCTTGACCTCAGCGCGGAACACGGGGCGCACCAGGGCCACCTTCTCCCGCACATCGTCCGCGGCCTTGCGTCCGTCCACGTCCAGGTTGAACTGCACGATCACCACCGACACACCCTCGTAGCTGCGCGAGAACAGCTGGCTCACGCCACCAATGGTGTTGACGGCCTCCTCCACGCGCCGGGTGACCTCGATCTCCACGATCTCGGGCGAGGCGCCGGGGTAGTCGGTGGAAACGACAACGGTGGGGAACTCGATGTTGGGGAACTGATCGACCTTCAGGCGTTGCACGCTGAACAGGCCCAGCACCACGAAGGCCAGCATGACCATGACGGCCATGACGGGGTTGCCGATGGAGACGCGGGTGAACCACATGACAGGGCGGGTGTGACGTGCGGCTCGGGCCGGTCAGCGCGAGGCCGCCTTGGAGGCCGGGGCGGCGAGCTTCCAGGCGGTGCCTTCGGCCACGGCGCTGACGCTGCCGGTCAGCACCTGCGCGCCTTCGGCCAGGCCTTCCACGATCTCCACGCGTTCACCCTCTGCGCCGCGGCTGCGCAGGCCGGTGCGCACGTTGCGCGAGCTCACCTTGCCGCCTTCCAGTGCCAACACATAGGGCAAGGCGCGGTCCAGCCGCACCGCGGAGGCGGGCAGCCACAGACCCTGGCGCTCTTCCAGCACCACGGCACCGCGCGCAAACAGGCCCTGGCGCAGCGCGGGGTGGGCGTCCACGCTGAGGTACACCGAGACGGCGCGGGAACCCGCCTGCGTGCCCGGATTGATGCGCGCCACGCGGCCCGAGAAGCTTGTAGTCAGGCCGTCCACTTCAAAGCGGGCGGGCCGGCCCGGCTTGAGCGCCACGACGTCCTCGGCGGGCACGGCTGCCTCCACCTCCAGACGCGACAGGTCCACGATCTCCAGCACCCGGGCGTCGAGCGCCACGCGCTCGCCAGGCTGCGCCAAGCGCTGGGACACGATGCCGCTGATGGGGGCTGAGAGGGTGGCGTCAGCGCGCGCCTTGCGGGCGATGTCCACTGCGGCCTGCGATGCCAGCAGGTTGGCTTGGGCTGCGGCCTCGTTGCTGATGGTGGATTCCAGCGCGGTGGCCGAGATGAAGCCCTGGCTCACCAGCGCTCGGTTGTTGGCCAGGGCGCGCTGGGCAATCTCAAGCTGCGCCCGGTTCGCAGCCACCTGTTGCTCCGCTTGGCGCAGGCGAAGGTCAAGCTCGGTGGTGTCTTGCTCCACCAGGCGTTGGCCGGCCTTGACCGCCTCGCCCTCGCGCGCATGGATGCGCAGGATCTCGCCAGCCACGCGGGCTTTGACGAAAGCGCTCTCCACCGCCTTGACCGTGCCAGAGAGCTCCAGCGTGCGTGCGCCCGTGCCCTTGGCCACGGTGATGAGGTCGGCACTGCCCAGTTCCAGCACTGGGGCTTGAACAGCGGCGGGAGCCTGGGTCTGTGCTTGGCGCCTGTCCTTGACGAGGCGGAAGATCGACAAGGCCACCACCGCGATCACGATGATGACGATGCTCCAACGCAACAGGCGTCTCATGGAATGAACGTGCTCCAACAACGGATAGGCCAGTGCAGCGCGGCCAGTCAAGTGGCCTGTGGCCGGGGGGGTGCCGGCCGGTGGCCAGCGGGATGAATCACCGCAGGGCGCCTCGACAGCGTGCGCTTTGCCCCAGGGTTTTCACGGGGTCAATGTAGCATGTGACCCTTGCCAATCTGTGAGGTCCTGAAGGGACTCACTCGCACGAAGGAGCCCACTCTTGGACTGGACCGTGGCCTTGAAGGCCGCCCTCATGGGCATCGTCGAAGGGCTCACCGAGTTCCTGCCCATCTCTTCCACGGGCCACCTCATCCTGGCGGGCTCGCTGCTGAACTTCACGGGCGAGACCGTCAAGGTCTTCGAGATCGCCATCCAGACCGGGGCGATGCTGGCGGTGATCTGGGAATACCGCCTGCGTCTGCTGGGCGCCGTCAAGGGGCTGGGCAGCGAGCCGGCGGCCCAGCGCTTCTTCCTGAACCTGCTGGTGGCCTTCATCCCGGCGGCGGTGCTGGGGCTGCTGTTCGGC
>CAYSOD010000560.1:0-2687 GCA_964432385.1 uncultured Rubrivivax sp. | reverse complement strand
CGGGATCGTTGTCTTGCCCGTGGTAGCCGGGCACCAGCGGCACGCCGGCCTTCTCCATCAGCGCCTTCGCCGCGGCCTTGCTGCCCATGTCGCGGATGGCCGAGGGCGGCGGACCGATGAAGACCAGGCCGGCATCGGCGCAAGCCTGGGCGAAATCCTCGTTCTCCGACAGGAAGCCGTAGCCCGGGTGCACCGCCTGCGCCCCGGTGGCCTTGGCCGCCTCCAGGATGCGCTCCCAGCGCAGGTAACTGTCACGCGGCGCGCTGGCCCCGATATGCACCGCCTCGTCACACGCGCGTACATGGCGGGCCTCGGCGTCAGCATCGGAGTACACCGCCACGGTGCGGATACCCAGACGCCGCGCGGTAGCAGCGACGCGGCAGGCGATTTCGCCGCGGTTGGCTATCAGGATCTTCTGGAACATAGGGCCTCCGCGGCTCAATCGCCGTTCGCTGCGCTCACCAGGCGGTTTGGTTCCGGCATCACGTCGGCTGCGCCGACATGAGCCTGCACCGCAGGTCTTGCCTTGCAAGACCTGTCGCCGCGGTTGGCAATCAATATCTTCTGGAACATGGTGTCTCCGCGGCTCGATCGCCGTTCGCTGCACTCACCAGGCGTTCTGGTTCCGGCATCACGTCGGCTGCGCCGACATGAGCCTGCACCGCAGGTCTTGCCTTGCAAGACCTGTCGCCGCGGTTCGCGATCAATATCTTCTGGAACATACGGTCTCCGCGGCTCGATCGTCGTTCACTGCGCTCACTGCCATGCGGGCTCGCGCTTGTTCAGGAAAGCCTGCACGCCCTCCCGGCCTTCGTCGCTGGCGCGGATGTCGGCGATGCGGCGCGCGGTCTCGGCGCGCAGCTCGGGGGTGATCTCACGGCCCGCGAAGTCTTGCACCAGGCGCTTGCAGGCCTTCACTGCCGCCGGACCGTTGGCCACCAGCAGCGCCACGATCTCGTCGACCTTGGCGTCCAGCGCTTCGGGCGCCACAAGCTCGTGGACAAAGCCCATCTCCCGCCCATGTGCGGCACTGAAGCGCTCGGCGGTGATGAAGTAGCGCCGCGCCGCCTGCTCGCCCATGGCGCGCATCACATAGGGGCTGATGGTGGCCGGGAGCAAACCCAGCCGTGCCTCGCTCAGGCAGAAGTGCATGCCCTCGGCGGCCACCAGCACGTCGCAGCACGCGGCCAGGCCCATGCCGCCGGCATAGCAGTCGCCGTGCAGCCGCCCCACCACCGGCAGCGGGCAGCTGTAGATGGCCCACAACATCTCTGCAAGCCGGGTAGCGTCGGCGCGGTTGTCCTCCCAGCCATAGCCGGCCATGGACTTCATCCAGTTCAAGTCCGCGCCAGCGCAAAAGGCCTTGCCATGCCCGCCCAGCACGATGACCCGCACACCCGGGTCCCGCCCCAGGCGGGTGAAGGTCTCGGCCAACTCCGTGATCACGCCGTCGTTGAAAGCGTTGCGGACCTCAGGGCGGTTGAGGAAGACCTTGGCGACACGGCCTTCGATTTGAATGTCTAGGGTGTTCATGCTGATATGCCTGCGTTTGCTGGAGTGCCGGCGGTGCACGCGCCGAGCGCGACATGCGGTCCCCTCCGCTCATGTCCCCCGGCCTCGGCCTGACGGCCGAGCCCTCCTCCTTTACTTCGCTGCGGGGACCGCCTGCCGCACTCGTCCTGCCTGCAGCTCGTCAATCGAGAGGACGAGCGCCGAAGCGCTGGTAAGGCAGCGCGTGTTGGGGCTGTGCGCAGCGAAGTCAAGGGGGAGCCGGCTGCCACCGGCGGCCGGCGGAGGACATGAGCGGAGCACAGCCCCGACATGGGCTGACCCCGCGAGGTCTCAGCTTGCAAACGAACATCCCACACAGACAGTCGCCTCGGAGCGTGAACCCGCGAGCAACCCCGCATCTCAATACCGCTTCGCCGCTTCATCCAGCATCACCTCCGTCGCCCCGCCCCCAATAGCCAGGATGCGGGCGTCGCGCCACAAGCGCTCGATGGCCATGCCACGCATGTAGCCCATGCCGCCATGCACCTGCTGGCAACCCAGCATCACCTCGTTGACCAGCTCGCCCGTCAGCGCCTTCAGCAGCGACACGTCCTGCACGATGTCATGGCCCTGCGTCACGCGCCAGGCGCAGTGGTACAGGTAGGCGCGGGCGGCGCGGGTCTTGGCGTCCAGCATCGCCAGCTTCTGGCGCACCGCCTGCTTGTCCCACAGGGTGCCACCGAAGGCCTGGCGCGTGCGGGCGTGGTACACCGCCAGCTTCAGCGCCTGTGTGCAGTGCCCCACCGCCATGGCGCCGAGGGCGATACGCTCGGTCTGGAAGTTCTTCATCACCGCGTAGAAGCCCTTGCCCTCCTCGCCCAGCAGGTGGGCCGCGGGCACTCGGCAGTTGTCGAAGTGCAGCTCGGCCGTGTCGGAACACAGCCAGCCGGTCTTCTCCAGCTGCCGGCCCACCGTGAAGCCGGGCGTGCCCTTCTCCACCGCGAAGATGGAGATCTCATGCCGCGCCGCGCCGGTGCGCGCGGCGACGAAGTACAGGTCGGCGTGCACGCCGTTGGTGATGAAAAGCTTGCTGCCGTTGATCACCCACTCGTCACCTTCACGGCGCGCTGTGGCACGCATGCCCGCCACGTCCGAGCCGGGGCCGGGTTCGGTGACGGCCACCGCGGTGATGGTGC
>CAYSOD010000559.1:0-2690 GCA_964432385.1 uncultured Rubrivivax sp. | reverse complement strand
TGCTGCAAAGAACGCCGCAACACCCAGTTTTCACGCTTCAGCCGGGCCCGGTCCAGGGCCTGGCGCACGGCATTGAGCACCTGGGTGACCCGAAACGGCTTCAGCAGGAAGTCGCCCGCGCCGGCGCGCAGGGCCTCGATGGCAGTGTCCAGGTCGGCGAAGGCGGTGATCAACACCACCTCGCTGGCATTGCCTTGCTCGCGCAAGTCCCGCAGCAGTTCCAGCCCGCTCTTGCCTGGCAGCGAAATGTCCAGGATGAGAAGGTCGAAGCGGTGCTTTCGCATCAGCTCCTCGGCCTCCTCGGCCGAGGCCGCGGCCATCACCTGGCTGACGCGGGGCTCCAGGGCCTTGAGCAGGAAGTTGCGCATGCCCGGCTCGTCGTCCACGACCAGCACCGACGCGAGGCTGCCCGGTGCCGGCTTGGTGTCCGCGCCATCACGTGGACGCGCGGAGGTCGGGGTGGCGGGTGGCATGGTGGGCGCGATTCTAGGAACCGGCGGCCGGCCGAGCCGCCGCCTTGGTTTACCCTGCCGGCTCATGAACCTGATCGACGCCTACCGTTACCTGGCCGCGCTGGAGCGTCACCGCCACTTCGGCCGCGCGGCCGACGCCTGCCACATCACGCAGCCGGCGTTGTCCAACGCGCTACGGGCGCTGGAGTCGCACCTGGGTGTGGCCATCGTGCGGCGCTCGCGCCAGTTCGAGGGCTTCACCCCCGAGGGGCAGGAGGTGCTCGCAGCTGCGCACCGCATCCTGCGGGAGCAGGAGACCTTGGTGCAGGACCTGGCCAGTGCGGCCGATCAACCTCGGGGGCGCCTGCTGATCGGCACGGTGCCCACCGCGCTGCCGATTGCGGCGCGCTTTGCCGCCTGGCTGGTGCGCCACCACCCCGGCATCGCCCCGCAATTGCGCTCCATGTCCTCCCAGGACATCGAATCCGGCCTCGACAACCTGTCACTGGACATCGCGCTGGGTTTTGCCGAGCGGGTGGAGGGCCGGGCTTCCGTGAACCTGCTGCCGCAATACGAGGAGCAGTACCACCTGCTGTGGCGTCGCCCCGAATCGCCGGCCTGTGCACCTGGGGCCGTCCCGGCGAAGGCCGATGCCTCCACGCCACCGTCTGGCCGGCTGGCGCTGACCGCGCCCTTGACCTGGACCGAGGCGGTCGAGCGGCCCTTGTGCCTGCTCACGCCCGAGATGCATCACCGCGCCCTGCTCGACCGCGTCTTTGCAAGCCTGGGCCTGCGGGTCGAGCCGGTGCTGGAGACCGACTCGGTGCTGGCCCTGGTGGTGGCCGTCCAGGCCGGGCCGCTGGCGGCCGTGATGCCAGGCGCCCTGGTGGCCACGGTGGCTCCGCAACAAGGCCTGTGCGTGAGCCCCCTCACCGAGCCCGACCTGCGCACGCCGATCGCCTGGATGAGCTCCACCCGGGTGCGGCCTTCGCGTGCCCTGGAGGCGGCACTGGCACTGGCGGCCGGTGCGCCGTGGTTGCAGCACGCGCGGTCTTTCAGCGGTGCGCTGGTGTCCTCAGGTTGAAGACCAGGTGGGACAGGGCTGGGCAGGGCTGGGCAGGGCCGGGGGCCTGCTGCTCGGCCGTGATGGCCTTGTGCCTTCATCACTGACCTGAATCAAGCGGTTTCGAGAAGTGATTGGACAGGGCCTCTATCGGCCGGAATGATCGCGCCTGCCTGTTGGGCCGGATTCGCGAGACTTGCGAGGGCGGTTGTCTTGGCAGGCGTCTTTGGTCAAGGTCTGCCGTGTCGCTTGCTGTCCACCCCGTCATCCCCATCGTGCCAGTGACCGTGGGTCCGTTCTCTTCGGACGCTGCGGCTGACGCCCTGCGCCAGCGCAAGCGGCAGGCCCCCAAGGGCCGGCGCGTGCAGCCGGCCGCAGGGGCCGATCTGCAGGCGCTGTTCGGCGATGCCGATCTGTCGGCGCGGCGTGATCTGTTGATCGAACACCTGCACACCCTCAACGACCGCTTCGGCCAACTCGGAACGCCGCACCTGGCTGCCTTGGCCCAGCGCATGCGCCTGTCCCAGGCCGAGGTCTACGAGGTGGCCAGCTTCTACCACCACTTCGACATCGTGCGCGAAGGGGCCGACGGGTCGGTGCCTGCAGCGCCGGCGCTCACCGTGCGGGTGTGTGACGGCCTGTCCTGCGAAATGGCCGGCGCGCGCGATTTGCTGGCGCGCTTGCCGCAGATCCTGGGCGCCGAGGTACGCGTGATTGCGGCGCCTTGCATCGGCCGCTGTGAACAGGCGCCCGCGGTGGCGGTGCACCAGCGGCCGGTAGCAGGCGCGACGGTGGAAGGCGTGGCGAGCGTTGCGCACCAGGCGCTGAGCGGCGGTGCTCGCGCTGAAGAGGTGGAAGGCGCGTTGAACCTGGACGCTTATTGCGCTGGCGGCGGCTACACGCTCCTGGCGCAGTGCCTGCAAGGGGAGCGCACCGCGGAGTCCGTCATCCAAACCTTGGAGCACGCCGGTCTGCGCGGCCTGGGCGGCGCGGGCTTCCCGGCCGGGCGCAAGTGGCGCATCGTGCGCGGCCAAAGCGGCCCGCGCCACATGGTTGTGAACATTGACGAAGGCGAGCCCGGCACCTTCAAGGACCGCTGGATCCTGGAGCGCGACCCGCATCGCTTTCTGGAAGGCATGCTGATCGCTGCCTGGGCGGTGGGCATCGACGCGATC
>CAYSOD010000558.1:0-2692 GCA_964432385.1 uncultured Rubrivivax sp. | reverse complement strand
CGGCCTCCTTGGCGTCCAGCGTCTGCTGCGCCTTCTGGGAGAAGGCGCGCAAGGCGGCCTCCTTGGCGTCCAGAACCGCTTGGGACTCGGCGGCAAAGCGCTGAAGCTCCAGCTCTTTGCGGTGCAACAGGCCCTCAAACTCCCGAGCCTGCTGTAACAGCGCCGTCTCCTTGGCGTTCAGCGCTGCCTGGGACTCGACGGCAAAGCGCTGGGCCTGCAGCTCGCGTTCGGCCAGGAGGCGGGCGCCGTCGGCAGCCACACGTTGCAAGGCCTCTTCGCGCGCTGCCAGTGCCGCTTGCGCCTCGCGGCCAAAAGCCTCCAGTTGCTGCTGCAAGCCCTGCACGGTGGCCTGATGCTGGCCGGCAAGGGCCAGCGCCTCGTCTGCTCGCAGGGAGGCTTGCGCAAGCCCGGCCGTCAGGGCGGCCTCGCGAACACGCGAGCGCTCGGCCTCAAGTGAAGCCCGCTCTGACTCGGCCTGCAAGCGATCCAGCTCCACCGCGTGCCATGCGAGGGTGGCCGCGGCGGACGGTGCACCCCAACGGGCCAGCCGGTCCTGCAGCATCCGGGCGTGCCACACCCTCCAGTGGTGGGGGTGCTGGGGATCGGCCAACGACGAGGCCCCCAGGCCCTGACGGTAGATGGCCGACACGCCGGGGCAGTGAAGCAGTTCGGCACCGTCGGTCAGTTGGAGCCAGAAGTCCCAGTCTTCCAGGACGGGCAGCGATTCGTCAAAGCGAAGGACACGGTCGCGAACGTGCCCCATGCGAAAGAGGACTGCATGGATGGGCAGGAAATTGACGCCCTCCAGCCGCTGCCTGGACCAGGGCAGATCGTAGATGCGGGCGGTGGAACCATCCGGAGATTCCACCCGGACGCCGGCATAAGCGCCGGCAGCGGCAGGGTTGTCTGCCAACACACGGACCAGCCGCTCCAGGTGGTGCGGCTCGATCAGGTCGTCATCGTCGAGGAAGAGGGCCCAGTCACCTTGGGCCGCCTCCAGGGCACGATTGGCAGCCTGGGCCCGACCAAGCGGCCCGCTGTGACCGGGCGCAGGCTCCACCAGGCGCCAGGTCAGCCCGGGCGGCAGGAAGTCCAGCGGGCGATGGGCATGACCGCTGGCGTTGACCACCACAAGTTCCAAGCGAGCATGCGTCTGCAGGGCCACGCTGGCCAGTGCCTCGGCCAGGCAGGGCCTGTCCATGCTGCGAACCAGCACGCTGACCAGTGGCACTTGGTCTGGATCATTGGCGAGCCCCAGACCCTGGCGGACCCAGGGCCACTGAGGCAACGCGGCCAGTGCGCCGCGTGCCCGGACAGCCTGCAGGTCCACCTTGAAGAAGGACTCAGCCTGCCGGCAGGATGGACTCAATCCGAAGGCGCGCAGGGCCGCCATGGCGCGGGCGTGAGGCTCATAGTCTTCGACGTCGAGCTGGCTGGCAAAGCACCTCAGCGCACTCCACTTGCGCTCGGCCACGTCGTCGATCGGGACATGCAGGTTGGCGTGCAGCGGTGCGCCACACTCGTAGAACAAGACGGTGTGCAGCGCGGAGCCCGCATCACGCGCCGCGCTCAGCCCGGCCAGAGCGGCGGCCTGGTGATCTGGGTGGGGCTCAGAGAGCGACGGCAGCAACAGGATCTGAGGGTCGTGCTGAGCGATGGCAGCAGCCAGTGCTTGGATCAGTGCAGGCCCACAACGCAGGGTGCGATCGGCAAAGCCCAGGAAGTGCGGCGGCGGCGTGCCCAGTTCCTTGGCGGCGCGCTCAGACTCCTGGCGGCGCTGCGCCACCAGATGCGGCGCCAGATGTGGCGCCAGGTGCGGCGCTGTTGCGGCCTGCGCTGCATCATGGGGCAGCGCAACTCCTTGGCCATCCTTGCCTGAAGCGGCAGGCCGACCTTGCTCACCACCGGTGAGAATGAGGGTGTGGACCGCACATCCCCTGTCAACCAGCGCTGCCAGCAGACCGCCGCAGCCCAGCACCTCGTCATCGGGGTGAGGGGCCACGCAGAGCACGCGCTCGACGCCCTCGAGTGACAGAAGATCCCGTGGGTGGACGATGATTTCGGTGTCGCGATCGCGCATGGATGGAAGATGGGTTGCCCCCAGCAGGCTCGGAACCTGTGAAACGCGACCGGCCTTGGGCAGCCGTTGGATTCTAGGGACCGGGCGGCAGCCAGGGGGCAGGCCATGAACCGTTGGTCGTTCCTGTATGCGCAGTGGCTCAAGCGAGAGCTCGCCGGACGCTACCGCGGCTCCTGGCTGGGGCTGCTGTGGCCCGTGGCCCAACCGCTGGCCCAGATTGCGGTGTTCACGCTGATCTTCCACGGCTTCATGCAGGTGCGTTGGCCCACGCTGGGTGCAGCGAGTACCGGGCCACTGAGCCCCTCAAGCCTCGGCGGTGGTGATGCCTGGACCTACGCCTTGAACGTGTTTGCCGGGTTGGCGGTCTTCAACTTCTTTGCCGAGGTGCTGGGGCGGGCACCATCGGCGGTGCTGTCGCAGCCGAATCTCGTCACGAAGGTACGCTTTCCGCTCGGGCTGCTGCCAGCCGTGACCGTGGGCGCAGCCCTGGTCCACATCGCCGTGGGGGTGGCACTGTTGCTGCTGGTGGCCACCGTGGGCGGCAAGCTGTCGCCCCAGATCGCATGGCTGCCGCTGTGGCTGCTGCCGGTGCTGCTCTATGCGGCATCTGCG
>CAYSOD010000557.1:0-2696 GCA_964432385.1 uncultured Rubrivivax sp. | reverse complement strand
AAGTCGATGTGGAAGTAGGTGCGGCGGAACTCACCGTCGGTGATGGACTGCAGGCCCGCATCGGCCTGGAAGCGCACGATCTCGTCGATGGCGCGGTCTTCCACCTCGCGCAGCTGCTCGGGCGTGATCTCACCCTTGGCGTTCTTCTCCCGCGCTTCCAGCAGGTAGGCCGGGCGCAGGAAGCTGCCGACATGGTCGGCACGGAATGGGGCTTGGGTGCGTGCGGTCATGGTCTCGTTCTCCAGCAGGGCGTGACGGTGAAGTCCACAAATCAGAAGGGGTATTGTCGCGGTGTCGTCTGCACCGTCACCCAGCGCAGCTCGGTGAACTCGTGCACGCCGGCACGGCCGCCAAAACGGCCGAAGCCGCTGCCCTTGACGCCGCCAAAGGGCATCTGCGCCTCGTCGTGCACGGTGGGGCCGTTGACGTGGCAGATGCCGGAATCGATACGGCGCGCCACGTTCATGGCGCGTGCCACATCGCGCCCGAACACCGCCGCCGACAGGCCGTACTCGTTGTCGTTGGCGCAGGCAATCGCCTCCTCGGTGTTGCGCACGCGCACGATGGCCTTGACCGGGCCGAAGGTCTCTTCGCGGTAGATGCGCATGGCGGGGGTCACGTGGTCCAGCAGGGTGGCCGGCATCAGCGTGCTGTCGGCCTTGCCACCGCACACCAGCTTGGCGCCCTTGGCCAGCGCGTCGTCGATCAAGGCGTTGCAGTGCTCCACGGTGGACATGCCGATCACGCTGCCCAGCACCACGGGCTCGGGCTTGCGCGGGTCGCCCAATGGCAGGGCCTTGGCCTTGGTGGCGAACTTCTTCACGAACTCGTCGGCCACCTTCTGGTCCACGATCAGGCGCTCGGTGCTCATGCAGATCTGGCCGCTGTTGGCAAAGCACCCGAAGGCCGCGCCGTTGACGGCGTCATCCAGGTCGGCATCGTCCAGCACGACCAGCGGCGCCTTGCCGCCCAGCTCCAGCACGGCGGGCTTGAGGTACTTGGCGCAGGTCATGGCAATGAGCCGCCCCACGCGCGTGGAGCCGGTGAAGTTCACGCGACGCACCGCCGGGTGCGCCACCATGGCCTCCACCACGGCCGCGGCATCGGCCGGCGCATTGGTGATGTAGTTCACCACGCCAGGCGGGAAGCCCGCCTCCTGCAGCGCCTCGATGATGAGCTGGTGCGTGCGCGGGCAGTTCTCGCTGCCCTTCAAGATGACCGTGTTGCCGCAGGCCAGCGGCGTGGCAATGGCGCGCACGCCCAGGATGACCGGGGCGTTCCAGGGCGCGATGCCCAGCACCACCCCGGCGGGTTGGCGGATGCCCATGGCCAGGCTGCCGGGCACGTCCGACGGAATCACCTCGCCGGCGATCTGCGTGGTCAAGGCCGCCGCCTCGCGCAGCATGCCCGCAGCCAGGAAGACGTTGAAGCCGCCCCACATGCCCGTAGCCCCGGTCTCGGCCGAGACGGCCTCGATGAACTGCGGCGTGCGGGCCTCCAACTGGTCAGCCGCCTTCAGCAACAAGGCGCGGCGGGCGTTAGGCCCCGTCTCGCTCCAGGTCTTGAAGGCTTCGGCGGCGGCCTCCACGGCCATCACCGCGTCCGCCGGCGAGGCCGCCGGGGCGCGCGTGGCCACCGTACCGTCCAGGGGGTTGCGGCGCTCGAAGGTGGCGTTCTTCTCGGCCGTGACCTTCAGGCCGTTGATCAGCATGGACATGTCGGACATGACGGGCTCCTGGGAATGGATTCGAGAGTTCAGGACACGGGGGTGGCGGCAGAACGTCCCCGACGGGCCGCATCGGCGGCCGAGGTGGTGTCTTCGGCCTGCGCACCCAGATAGGCCTCGCGCACGACGGTGGAGCGCGCCAGCAAGCGGGCCGGGCCGCTGGCCACCAGCGCGCCACGTTCGAGCACATAGCCCCGGTCAGCCACGGCCAGAGCCTTCTTGACGTTCTGCTCCACCATCAGCACGGTGGTGCCAGCGTCAGCAATGCGCCGCGCCAGCGCCAGCAGCTCGTCCACCATGCGGGGGGCCAGGCCCAGCGAGGGCTCGTCCAGCATGAGCAGGCGCGGTGCGCTCATCATGGCGCGGGCCACGGCCACCATCTGCTGCTCGCCGCCGCTCATGGTGCCGGCCAGCTGACCGGCACGCTCGCGCAGCTTGGGGAAGTCCTGCAGCACCTGCTGCAACCGGCGCTCGCGCTCGGCCTTCGGCACCAGCCAGCTGCCCAGCTCCAGGTTTTCGGTGACCGTCATCTGGGGGAACAGCTGCCGGCCTTCGGCCACCAGCGCCACACCGGCGCGCACGATCTCGTGCGTCTTCTCCGGCAGCTCTTCGCCATCCAGCAGCACCTCACCGCCGCGCGGGATGAGGCCGGCCAGGGCGCGCAGCAGCGTGGTCTTGCCCGCGCCATTGGGCCCGAGGATGACGGTCAACCCAGGGCGGGCCTCGAATCGCAGGCCGCGCAGCACCTGGACCGGGCCGTAGCCGGCGGCCAGACCCTCCACCTTCAGGTGCGCGCAGCCGCTGCCACCCAGCGTGAAGCCAGCGGGGCGGTGCCACATCATGGGCTCACCCCCGGCGCCGCGGCCGCAGGGCGCGAGAGGTCCTCGTCCACCATCTCGTCGCCCAGGTAGGCCTCGATCACCTTCGGGTCACGCACCACCTCGGCCGGCGTGGCATCGGCAATCTTGCG
>CAYSOD010000556.1:0-2696 GCA_964432385.1 uncultured Rubrivivax sp. | reverse complement strand
AAAGCGCAGGTCGATGTCGCTGCCCACGCGCCGGATGGCGAACGAGGGGCGGCGTGCGGGGTTGGCGTCTTCAACGTCATCCCCGTCAAAGCGCGCGGAGACCATCGGGTGCAGTGAGGCAATGTCCTCCAAGAGGGCCCGCATCTGCGTGGCGGCGGCGCTGTCGTCGAGCGAGGCCACGAGTTCCACGGGCAGCGTGATGCGCTCCAGGTAGGTCTTCAACTGGGCTTTCAGGGTGGCGTCGAGCATGGCCTCAGCCCCTTCAGATCTTGCCGACCAGGTCGAGCGACGGAGTCAGCGTCTCTTCGCCTTCCTTCCACTTGGCCGGGCAGACCTGGCCAGGGTTCCTGGCCACATACTGGGCCGCGGCCACCTTGCGCAGCAGCTCGCCCGCATCGCGGCCGATGCCGTCGTCGTGCACCTCGGCGGTCCTGATGCGGCCCTCGGGGTCGATGACGAAGGTGCCGCGCAGCGCCAGGCCGGTGTCTTCCACCAGCACGTCAAAGCTGCGGGAGATGCGGCCCGTCGGGTCACCGATCAGCGGGTAGCGCACCTTGCCGATGGCGTCGGACGTGTCGTGCCAGGCCTTGTGCGCGAAGTGCGTGTCGGTGGAGATGCCGTAGACGTCCACGCCCAGGGCCTTGAACTGGTCATGCCGGTCGGCCAGGTCTTCCAGCTCGGTGGGGCAGACGAAGGTGAAGTCGGCCGGGTAGAAGACGAAGACGCTCCAGCGGCCTTTCAGGGCCTGCTCGGTGATCTCGACGAACTTGCCGTTGTGGAAGGCAGTGGCCTTGAACGGGGTGACGGGGGTGTTGATGAGGGGCATGACGAACTTCCTTTCAATGCGTTGACGGGGTGTCCGGGGATCGGACTACTCCACCGACTGCGGCACTTTGCTATCGGTATCGCGCTGTCGATAGAAAGCATTGTTGGACTCGGGAGTCCATTAGGGAAGTTGATTGCCTTGATCTTTCCTATCGTCTTCTTCAATGATGAGTCACTGGGACCGAGGGGCGTGTCGATCGACTTGTCAGCCAGCGCCCCCCCCCATCAGGGCGACGGCTTGGGCGTCGCCCCGAAGTCGGAGCGCTCCATACACCAGGCCACCAGGAACCCCGCCACCAGACCCCAGAAGGCCGCGCCGATGTTGAGCAGGCTCAGGTCGGCCACGGTCACCAGCAGGCTCACCAGCGCGCCCAGCGTGAAGCGGCCGGCACCAAAGGCCGCGGTGAAGGCCCCCTGCAGCACCCGCACCATGGCCAAGCCGCCCAGCACCATGATGAAAGCCTTGGGCGTGGCGAGCATGAGGCCGGTGAAGGTGGGCGCGAACAGGCCGAACAGCACCGCCAGGGCGCCGAAGGTCAGGGCCGCCGTGTAGTGGCGCGGCCGGGCGCCGGAGGCGCTCATCATGGCGTTGCTGGGCCCCGTCAGGCAGGTGCTCACGGCCCCCACCAGCGCGCTGGCCGCCGCGCCGAGGCCGCACACAAAGGCGATGGCGTTGACCGGCGGGTCGTGCCGCGCCGCCTTCAGCACCGCCACGCCCTGACCGTTCTGCACCACCAGCACCGTGATGGCCAGCGGGACGACCAGCTCCACCATCGCCGCCAGCGACCAGACGGGCGCCTGCACCAGCGGTTGCGCCAGGCTCCACTGACCCGCCGCCGCGGCGTCCACCCGGCCCAGCAGCGCCAGGGTCACCGCCCCCACCAGCAGGGCGCCGATCAGCGGTGGCAAACGCCGGCCGAGCGACGGCGCCGCCGACAGCACGATGAAGGCCAGCACCATCGGCGCGGCCACGGCCACGTCACTGTGCAGCGCCCGCACCAGATCCAGCCCGAAGCGCAGGAACACGCCCGCCACCATCCCCATGACGATGGGCATGGGCAGCCACGACATCACGCGCTTGACCCAGCCGCTGGCCCCCAGCACCAGGATGAGCACGCTGGTGGCGTAGAACGCGCCGATCACCTCGGCGAAGCTCATGTGCTGCAGCGCCGGGCCCACGAGCACGGTGCCGGGGATGGTCCACCCAAAGCCCAGCGGGGTGCGGTAACGCCAGCTCATCGCCAGGGTGATGAGGCCGTTGATGAAGAACACCCCGAACACCCAGGATGCCAGCGCCGCCTGTGACAGCCCGCCACCCGTGCCCACCGCCAGGATCACGGCCACCGGCCCCGTGGCCGCAAAGATGAAAGCAATCAGGCCGTTGGCCAGGTAGGTGGGGCCCGCATCGGCCAGCACTTGGCGCAAGGACGGGGCGGGCCCGGCGGGGCGCTCGAGTTGGGACAGCATGGTGGTTGGGTCCTGCGTGAAGGGCCAAGACCCGCATCATGCCGGCGTGGCGTCTTCCTGCGTCGCCTGCAAGCGGCGGCGGCTGGTGAAGCAGCGCGGCGCGCCGGTCAGCGGGTCGGTGAAGGCGATCTCGCGGGCCAGCAGTTGCAACGGGTGGCTGTAGTCGGGCGGGGCCTCGGGCGCGGGCTCGGGCCACAATTCGGGGTAGAGCCGATCACCCCGCAGCGGCAGGCCCGCGGCGTTCATCTGCGCGCGCAGCTGATGCTTGCGACCGGTGAGCGGGTGCAGCCGGTAGTGGGCCCACTGCTGTGGCGTGGCGCCCGTGGCCGGCGCTACCGAAGTCTGATCGGTCTGCGTGCCGGGCCCGAGGGCCGGGCCGCAGCGGGGCAGCCGTGCGATCAGTT
>CAYSOD010000555.1:0-2701 GCA_964432385.1 uncultured Rubrivivax sp. | reverse complement strand
CCCAGCTCTTCTTCGACAACGTGCGCGTGCCGCGCCGCAACCTCATTGGCGAAGAAGGCAAGGGCTTCACCTACCAGATGGTCCAGTTCCAGGAGGAACGCCTGTGGGCGGCCGCGAACTCGGTGCGCGGCTTTGACCGCCTGATCGACCTCACCATCGCCTACACGCGAGACCGCACGGCCTTCGGCCGCAGCGTGCTGGACAACCAGGTGGTGCACTTTCGCCTGGCCGAGTTGCGCACTGAAGTGGAGGCGCTGCGGGCCCTGACCTGGAGCGCCGTCGAGCAGTACGTGGCCGGGCAAGACGTGACGAGACTGGCCTCCATGGCCAAGCTCAAGTCGGGCCGGTTGGCACGCGAGGTGGCCGACAGCTGCCTGCAGTACTGGGGTGGCATGGGCTTCACCGCCGACAACCCCGTCTCCCAGATGTACCGGGACGGACGACTGACCTCCATCGGAGGTGGCGCCGACGAGGTGATGCTCGGCATCATTTGCAAGCTCGAGGGCACGCTGCCCGGGCGACACTGAACGACGAACCCCCGCCATGCCTCAGCGCAACAACCTCCTCGCGGACCCCGCGCGAGCCCAGGGGCCGACCGTGGCCCTGCGCCGCCAGGGCCCCGTGCTGCACCTGACCCTCAACCGCCCCGAAGTCCGCAACGCCATGACGCTGGGCATGGTGCAGGAGTTGCGGCAGGCCCTGGCCGCGGCCGAAACCGACGGGCAGACCCGGGTGATCGTGCTGCGCGGCGCAGGTGGACACTTCAGCGCCGGCGCCGACCTGAAGGACCTGACCCAGGCGCGCCTTCGCATCGCTGCCCATCCCGACGGCCTGGCGCAGGTGAACGCCGCCTTCGGTGAACTGTGTGCCGCCTACGCACGCACCGGGCTGGCCCTGGTGGCCGTGCTGGAAGGCGCCGTGATGGGCGGCGGACTGGGCCTGGCCTGCGCGGCCGACGTGACCATCGCCTGCGACGACATCGAGGTGGGGCTGCCCGAAACTTCCCTGGGCGTGCTACCGGCCCAGATCGCCCCGCTGCTGGTGGAGCGCCTGGGCTACGCCGAGGCCAAGCGCCTGGCAGTCACAGGCGGCCGCATCCGTGCGGCCGAGGCGCTCACCATCCGCCTGGTGCACCAGGTGCACCCGGCCGAGCAGCTGTCATCAGCGCTGCGGGAGACCTTGCAGTCGCTCCTGAAGTGCGCGCCGGCAGCCCTGGCGGCCACCAAGGCGCTTATCTCGGCAGCCCGGTTCAGCCGACCCGATCAGATGGTCGCCGAAGCAGCGCAGGCGTTCTCGCAGGCCGCACTGGGCCCCGAAGGCACGGAGGGCATCAAGGCCTTTCTCGAGAAGCGCGACGCCGCCTGGGTGCACAAGTTGGAGGGTGCATGACTGCGCCCCCGCAGCCCCCGCGCAGCGCCGAGGAGCAGGCCCGCTTCGAGTCGGCCCTCATCGATCTGTTCGAGCACCGCATCACCTTCAACCAGGTGCTCGGGCTGAAGGTGCTGTCGGTTCAACCGGGTGACGTGCGCGCTCGGCTGGCCATGAGGCCCGAGTTGATCGGCAGTTACACCCACGGCCGGCTTCATGGCGGGGTCATCTCCTCGGTGCTGGACGCCATGGGCGGCCTGGCCATCATGGTGGGCATCGCGCAGCGGCACCCTCAGGACAACGCCCTGCAGGTGATGTCGCGCTTTTCCAAGATGGGCACGATCGACCTGCGCATCGACTTTCTGCGCCAAGGCATCGGGCAGCACTTCATCGCCACGGCCGAAGTCACGCGGCTGGGCGGCCGGGTGGCCTCCACGCAGATGCGCTTCGTGAACGACGAAGGCAGCTTGATCGCCACCGGAGCCGCTTCCTTCATCGTGTCCTGACCCGCGCTTGAAGAAGCGCGGCCCGCCTCCATGTCCCGCCCATGAGCACTGCAGCCCGCACCTACAGCTGGCCCTGGTTGGTCGGCACAGCCCTGATGGCCGTGGCCGCCGGCCTGGGCCTGCCCCGGCTGGTGGAAAGCCGCACCGAGGCCACGCCCCGGGCCGTGACGCCGCGCGGGCCCTTGCTGGCCGAAGAGCAGTCTCAGATCGAGGTCTTTCGCAAGACCTCGCCCTCGGTCGTGCACATCACGACGCTGGAGACACAGCGCGACTTCTTCTCCCTGAACGTCCAGCAGGTGCCGCGCGGCACGGGTACCGGCTTCCTGTGGGACGAACGCGGCCACATCGTCACCAACTTCCATGTCATCCAGGGCGGCACGGGCGCCCGGGTCACCTTGTCGGACCAAAGCACCCACAAGGCCACGCTGGTGGGCGCCTTCCCGGACCGGGACCTGGCCGTGCTGAAGATCGACCTGCCCGCCTCCAAGGCGCCACCCATCGCCGTGGGCACCAGCCGCGACCTCGTGGTGGGCCAGAAGGTCTACGCCATTGGCAACCCCTTCGGCTTGGACCAGACCCTGACCACCGGCATCGTCAGCGCGCTGAACCGCGAAATCGAGTCGGTGAACCAGCGCACCATCCGCGGGGTGATCCAGACCGATGCGGCCATCAACCCGGGCAACTCTGGCGGCCCC
Source organism: uncultured Rubrivivax sp. (assembly GCA_964432385.1). GTDB lineage: Bacteria > Pseudomonadota > Gammaproteobacteria > Burkholderiales > Burkholderiaceae_C > Rubrivivax. Next base: position 132 of record CAYSOD010000555.1, on the reverse strand, counting down.
CTGCTGGATTCCGCCGGACGTTTGATCGGCGTGAATACCGCCATCTACAGCCCCAGCGGCGCCAGCGCCGGGATCGGGTTTGCGATTCCCGTGGACGAGGTCAACCGCATCGTGCCGCGCCTGATCCGCGAC
>CAYSOD010000554.1:0-2716 GCA_964432385.1 uncultured Rubrivivax sp. | reverse complement strand
GCACCCTTGGCGTCATCAGACGCTTTGGTGCTGCATGGCGTGACGCGGGCCTTCGGCGCGCTGCGCGCCGTGGACGATGTTTCGTTCGCGGTCGGCGCAGGCCAGAAGTACGCTGTCCTCGGCTCCAATGGCGCGGGCAAGACCACCTTGTTCAACGCCATCACCGGGGACTTTCCGCCCACTGCCGGGCGGATCGAATTCTTCGGCGAGGACATCACGGCGCTGCCGCCGCATGAGCGCATCCGCAAGGGCTTGCGGCGCACCTACCAGTCCTCGCTGCTGTTCCGTGACCTGTCGGTGCGGGACAACCTGTTCCTGGCCGTGCGCGGCGTGGCCAGCGGACGGTTCGGTATGTGGCGCCCTGGCGCATCTCACCCCTCGCGCCTGGCCACTGAAGACCTGCTGGACCGCGTGCGCCTGTCGCACATTGCCGACGAGCCGGTGGCCAACCTGGCCCACGGCCAGCAGAGGCAACTCGAGATCGGCATGGCGCTGGCCGGTGCGCCGCGCCTCATCCTCTTCGACGAGCCGGCCGCTGGCCTGTCGCCGGCAGAGCGACGGGAGCTGGTGATGTTGCTCAGCTCGCTGCCGGCGCACATGAGTTTTGTGATCATCGAGCACGACCTGGACATCGCGCTGCGCGTTTCTCAGCGCGTCACCGTCATGCACAACGGGCGCGTGCTGCGCCATGGCACCCCGGCGGAGATCGAATCTGACCCGCAGGTGCAGGCCTTGTACATGGGGGGGCGGCACTGATGGCCTGGTTCAAGCGCGACCGGGGCGATCGCGGCGAGCGCAGCGAGACCCGAGACCGCCGGGACGCGGACGACGCGCCCGCGCGCTCGGGGCGTTCGCAGGCCCGGCGCGTCCCCTTGCTGCAGGTGGAGGGCCTGGACGTTTACTACGGCCGCGCGCATGCCCTGCAGGGCGTGAGCCTGAGCCTGGACGAGGGCGTGCTGGGCATCGTGGGCCGCAACGGCATGGGCAAGACCACGCTGTGCAACGCCATCACGGGCCTGGTGAGCGCCAGTGGCAGCGTGAAGCTGGCGGGCGAGGAGATCCTGGGGCGCAGCCCGCACGAGATCACCCGCCGCGGCATCGCCTACGTGCCCCAGGGGCGGCGCGTGTGGCCCTCGCTGTCGGTGGACGAGACCTTGCGCCTGGTGGCGCGCCACCGGCGCGAGGTGGAGCGCGTGTACACGATGTTCCCGCGCCTGGCCGAGCGCAAGGGCAACGGGGGCTCGCAGCTCTCGGGTGGCGAGCAGCAGATGCTGGCCATCGGGCGCGCCTTGCTGTTGGAGCCCCGCCTGCTGGTGATGGACGAGCCCACCGAGGGCTTGGCCCCGGTCATCGTGGAGCAGGTGGCGCAGGCGCTGCGCGACCTGGCGCACGAGGGCGCGATCGCCGTGCTGCTGATCGAGCAGAACCTGGGCGTGGCCACCAGCGTGGCCGACCGCATCGGCATCATGGTCAACGGCCGCATCGCGCAGGAAATGCCGGCGGCAGAACTCGCCGCCGACCGTGAACTGCAGGAGCGCTTGCTGGGCGTGCGCTCCCATGGCGGCGATGAGGCCGAAGGGGCCGAGGGGGCCGAAGCGGATAAGGGCGCCGAGGAGGCGGCCCGAGCTGCACAGGCTGCGGGGATGTCCGAGCCCGAGACCCGCGTGCTGACCGTGGTGCGCGCCCATGGCGACGGCGTGCCGTCGTTGAACGATCTGTCGCCTCGCACCGTACGCGGCTACAACCGCTGGAATGCGGGCACGCCCATGGCGCCCGTGGTCGACCGCCCGCTGGAGCCTGCGCCCACATCAACATCCGCTCGAGCGTCCGCCACAGCATCTGCCGCCTCGGCGCGGGAGATGCCCGATCCGGGCTCCGCCAAACCTGCGGCCATCTTCGACTTCCCCGTAGCTGCCACCAGTGGTCGCGCTGCCTACGTGGCCGGCACCTTCGACACCAAGGGCCGCGAACTGTTCTACCTGCGCCAGTGCCTGGAAAAGCTCGGCCTGCGCGTGGTGACCGTGGACCTGTCCACCAGCGGCAAGACCTCCACGGCCAGCGTCCACCCTCGCGAGGTGGCGCGTCATCACCCCCAAGGCGAGGCTGGGGTCTTCAGCGGCGACCGCGGCAGCGCGGTGGCGGCGATGGCCTTGGCCTTCGAGCGCTTCATCCTCACGCGGCGAGATCTCGGCGGCCTCATTTCCGCGGGCGGCTCGGGCGGCACCACGCTGGCCACCGCGGCCATGCGGGCCCTGCCGGTGGGCGTGCCCAAGGTCATGGTGTCCACCATGGCCAGCGGCGACACGCGGCCGTACGTGGGGCCGAGCGACATCTGCATGATGTATTCGGTCACCGACGTGCAGGGCCTGAACCGCATCAGCGAGCGGGTGCTGGCCAACGCGGCGCATGCACTCGCCGGCATGGTCACCCACCCGCCCGCGGTCGTGCAGGCCACCAAGACGGCCCTCGGCCTGACGATGTTTGGCGTGACCACCCCCTGCGTGCAGATGGTGACCAAGCGTCTGGAGGATGACTTCGACTGCCTGGTCTTCCACGCCACGGGCGTGGGCGGCCAGTCCATGGAGAAGTTGGCGGATTCCGGCTTGCTGGAAGGCGTGATCGACGTCTCCACCACCGAGATCGCCGACGAGATCGCCGGTGGCACCCTCTCGGCGGGCCCTGACCGGCTGGACGTGTTTGCGCGTCATGCGCTGCC
>CAYSOD010000553.1:0-2717 GCA_964432385.1 uncultured Rubrivivax sp. | reverse complement strand
GCCTCCTCCAGCACCGCCAGTTCGCGCAAGCCCAGACCCAGCCCGCCCTGGGCCTCAGGCACCGTCAAGGCGCACCAGCCCAGTGCCGCAAGCTCCTGCCACAAGGCCGGGTCAAAACCTGTGCCCGCGTCCACCACGGCGCGCACCACATCGCGCGTGGCGCGTCGCGTCAGAAAGTCTCGAGCCGCGTCGGCAATCTCTCTTTGGGCCTCATCAGGCTGCAAGTCTTGCATCGGGTGCCTTGTCCATGCGCGGCTTCACGTCCGCCATGGATCAAGGCTATCAGCCAGCGGTCACCACCTGATACGTCTGAACGGGGGAGGCGAAGCCCTTCAACGTCAGCGCCGCTACTGCCTCCACGGCAATGCCCGCCTGCGACGCCTGCGCCACCTCGGCCGACAGCAGGATCTGCCCGCCCTTGGCCTCGCCGCACAGGCGGGCGGCCAGGTTGGTGACGCGGCCGATGGCGCCGTAGTCGCGCCGGCCTTCGAAGCCGATGCCGCCGATGGTGGCCTGCCCCTTGGCCAGGCCGATGCCCATGGCCAGGCTGTAGCCGCGGCTTTCCCACAGCGCCTGCAGCTCCACAAAGCGCTGCTGCATCTTCACGCACATGGCCATCGCCGTGCCGGCCGGGTCGGGGATCTCGATCGGGTCATTGAAGAAGATCATCAGCCCGTCACCCGCAAAGCGCTCCAGCGTGCCGCCAAAGGCCATGATCAGCTCGCCCATCGCAGCGTGGAACTCGCCCAGCACCTGCATCACCACGTCAGCGCCATAGGCCTCGGTGAAGGCGGTGTAGCCGCGCAGATCCAGAAACACCACCACGATCTCGCGCCGCCGCGGGGCCAGCGGGTCTTGTGCCGAGTCGGTCAGCAGCAGATCGGCCACCGCGGGGGAGAAAAAGCGCCGCAGGCGGCCCAGGCGCTCCACCTCGGCCACGCCTTGCTGCACGCGCTGCTGCAGGTCGCGGTTCCAGGCCTCGAGCTCCAGCGCTTGGCGGCGCATGGCCAGGTGGTTGCGTACACGGGCCAGCACCACGGGCGGACTGATGGGCTTGGTGATGTAGTCCACCGCGCCCAGGTCCAGCCCCTTCTGCTCGTCTTCCGACGCGGTCATGGCGGTGAGAAACACCACCGGGATGTCGCGCGTTACCGCATCGGCCTTCAGCTGCGCGCAGACCTCGTAGCCCGACATGCCCGGCATCATGATGTCCAGCAGGATGAGGTCAGGCGGGCTGTCGCTGCGGGCGGCGGCCAGGGCTTTCTCACCACTGTTGGCCAGCTTGACGCGGTAGTCGCTCTTGAGGATGCCCGACATCAACGACAGGTTGTCGGGCGTGTCATCCACCACCAGCACGGTGCTGCGGGCGGTGGCGTCAGGGGTTGTACTCATCAGGGGGTGTTCTCCGGCGCTCAGCCTCGGCGTGCTGCCAGGCCTGCGTCGAGTTGCTCGATGGCTTGGTCGAAATCGAAGCCGCCAATGGCCTCGCGAATGGCCTGGAAGTCCTGCGGGAAAGCGCTCTTGAGCAGGCTTTCCTTCTCGTTCAGCAGGTCTTCGGCGCCAGAGTCCATGTCGGCGCACAGCTCGCGCAGACGGGTGCACACACCCTCCAGTTCGGCCTCGTCCACCACGGCCACTTGCTGGGTTTGTGCTTCCTTGGGCAGCCAGTCTGAGATGCTCTGCACCAGAGGTTCCAGAGACATCCGAAGCGCTGCCGCCAAGTCATCCAGCTTCTCACGGTGCTCTCGGTCCTTGAGCGCCTGTTCCAGGTCTCCCGCCAAGGCCTGCGTGCCGCTCGCGCCGATGTTGCCGCACACGCCCTTGGTGGTGTGCGCGGTGCGCACGGCGGTGTCCCAGTCAGCAGCGTTCAGCGCCTGCAGCACGGCGTCCACAGCACCTTGCTGGCCGGCCACGAACTTGCGCAGCATGCCCACGTACATGGACTTCTTGCCCAGCACGCGGCGCAGGCCCAGCTCCACATCCAGACCGGCAATGCCCTTGGGCAGTTCGGGCTCAGGGGCCGCGGCACCCAGCGCTTGTGCATGCGGCTGCGGCTCATCGGCACCAGACGGTTGCTCCCGAGGCTTCACCCAGCGCAGCAGGGTGGCGAACAGATCGCGCGGCTCGATGGGCTTGGCCACGTGGTCGTTCATGCCTGCGGCGCGGCAGGCCTCGCGGTCAGCCTGCATGGCGTTGGCTGTCATGGCGATGATGGGCAGCGCATCAAACTGCGGCATCTCGCGCAGGATGCGCGTGGCTGTCACGCCGTCCATGACCGGCATCTGCATGTCCATCAGCACCACGTCGAACTGGCCGGCCTGCACCTTGTCCACGGCAATCTGGCCGTTCTCGGCCACATCCACCACCAGCCCGGCGCCGCGCAGGAGCTCGGTGGCCACTTCCTGGTTCAGGTCGTTGTCGTCCACCAGCAGCACCTTGGTGCCGCGGATGGAGGCCAGCGTCACCTCGGACTTCTCGGCCGAATCATCGCGTGGACCCTTTGCGCCCGTGCCGAACAGCCTGGTCACCGAGTCGAACAGCATGGAGCCGTTCACCGGCTTGACCAGCACGTTGCCGATGCCCATCTCCTCGGCACTGCGCAGCACCTCTTCGCGGCCGTAGCCCGTGACCAGCACCATCTTGGGCGGCTTGTCGTAGGGCCGCGCCTTGACTTTCTCGGCCAGTTCAATGCCGTTCATGCCCGGCATCTGCCAGTC
>CAYSOD010000552.1:0-2728 GCA_964432385.1 uncultured Rubrivivax sp. | reverse complement strand
TGGGCTGGTAGCCCGTCCAGCGGTCACGCGGCCAGCGCGCGCCCGCCGCGTCGCCAGGGATGGTGTCGCCCCCCGCGTAGCGCAAGGCCTCGAGATAGCCCTCAACCGTGCTGGCCGCGCCCAGATCGGGCTTGGGGGACCAGGTGTTCCAGAAGTACTGTGCGGCGAAGTGGTCGCGCAGCTGCACCTTCTGCTCGTCGACTGTGCAACCTGGCGCCACTGCGACGGGGTCACTGGGGGTGCTTCCACCAGGCGGCGCGGTGATCGTGCTGCTCCCGCCGCCACCGCCGCAACCCGCCAGCGCGGCCAGCAGCGCGGCTGCCAGCGGCAGCCAGTGACATCGCTCCAGCGCAGCGCTGGGATGACCGGCCCCACACCCCGTGGCCCATCGCCAAAACCGAAGTCTTCCGAACATCAACACGCCCGTTTGAACACCCTTCGGCGAAGGCCGAATGCCAAACAGGAGTTTAAGGAGCGGCGCGCCTAAAATTGAAGCGCTTTCGCAGATGCACGGGCATACGCCAGCGCCGCCGCCGGACTTGCGAGCACCACCCCTGTCACATTGAGCCAGTGCCCCTGACGGGCCCTGACCATCAGCCTTCGCCTGCCATGACCGAACTCGCCAAGTCCTTCGAACCCGCCGCCATCGAGGCCCGATGGGCGCCGCTGTGGGAGCAGTCCGGGGCCTTCCGGCCGACGCTGGATAGCGGCAAGCCGTCCTTCAGCATCCAGTTGCCGCCGCCCAACGTCACGGGCGTGCTGCACATGGGCCACGCCTTCAACCAGACCATCATGGATGCGCTCACGCGCTACCACCGGATGAAGGGGGCCAACACCTTGTGGGTGCCCGGCACCGACCACGCCGGCATCGCCACCCAGATAGTGGTGGAGCGGCAACTCGAGCAGCAGAAGGTCAGCCGCCACGACCTGGGCCGCAAGAACTTCGTGGCCCGCGTGTGGGAGTGGAAGGAGCACTCGGGCTCCACCATCACGCAGCAGATGAGGCGGCTCGGTGCCAGCGTGGACTGGGGTCACGAGTACTTCACCATGGACGACAAGCTGTCGGGCGTGGTCACCGACACCTTCGTGCAGCTGTACGAGCAGGGCCTGATCTACCGCGGCAAGCGCCTGGTGAGCTGGGACCCGGTGCTGAAGTCGGCGGTGTCTGATCTGGAGGTGGAAAGCGAGGAGGAAGACGGCTTCCTCTGGCACATCCGCTACCCGCTCGCAGACGGTGCTGGCTCGCTCGTCGTGGCCACCACCCGCCCGGAAACCATGCTCGGTGACACCGCGGTGATGGTGCACCCCGAGGACGAGCGCTATGCAGCACTGATCGGCAAGAAGGTCCGGCTGCCGCTGTGCGACCGCGAGATCCCGGTCATTGCCGACGCCTACGTGGACCGGGCCTTCGGCACGGGCGTGGTCAAGGTCACGCCGGCACACGACGCCAACGACTACGCTGTGGGTCTGCGCCACGGCCTGCCGATGATCGGCGTGCTGGACCTGGCCGCGCGCATCAACGAGCACGCCCCGGTGGCCTATCAAGGTCTGGACCGCTTCGAGGCTCGCAAGAAGGTGGTGGCCGACCTGGAGGCGCTGGGCCTGTTGGTGGAGACCAAGAAGCACCGCCTGATGGTGCCGCGCTGCGCCCGCACCGGCCAGGTGGTGGAGCCCATGCTCACCGACCAGTGGTTCTTGGCCGTCAACAAGCCCGGGCCGGACGGCCGCAGCATCGCGAGCAAGGCCATCGACGCCGTGGCCTCAGGCCAGGTGCTCTTCGTGCCCGAGAACTGGGTCAACACTTACAACGAGTGGATGAAGAACATCCAGGACTGGTGCCTGTCACGCCAGCTCTGGTGGGGCCACCAGATCCCGGCCTGGTACGGCAGCGGTGGCGAGCTCTTCGTGGCCCGCAGCGAGGCTGAGGCGCGCGAGACGGCGACCGCCGCCGGTTACGTGGGTGAGTTGACCCGTGACGAGGACGTGCTGGACACCTGGTACTCCTCCGCCCTGGTGCCCTTCTCGTCACTCGGCTGGCCCGCCAAGACCAAGGACCTGGAGCTCTTCCTGCCCTCGTCCGTGCTGGTCACCGGCTACGAGATCATCTTCTTCTGGGTCGCCCGGATGATCATGATGACCACCCACTTCACAGGCCAGGTCCCGTTCCGCGACGTGTACATCCACGGGATGGTGCGCGACAGCGAAGGCAAGAAGATGAGCAAGTCCGAGGGCAACGTGCTCGACCCGGTGGACCTGATCCAGGGCGTGGACCTGGAGACCTTGGTGAAGAAGAGCACCACCGGCCTGCGCAAGCCCGAGACCGCGCCCAAAGTGGCCGCACGGGTGAAGAAGGAGTTCCCGGAAGGCATGCCGGCCTACGGCGCCGACGCGCTGCGCTTCACCATGGCGAGCTACGCGAGCCTCGGGCGCAACATCAACTTCGACACCAAGCGCTGCGAGGGCTACCGCAACTTCTGCAACAAGCTCTGGAACGCCACGCGCTTCGTGCTGATGAACACCGAGGGCCAGGACTGCGGCCTGGCGCACGAGCAAGGCGTTTGCCCGCCGGGCTACAACACCTTCAGCCAGGCCGACCGCTGGATCACCAGCGAGCTGCAGCGCGTGGAAGCCGCCGTCGCCCAGGGCTTTGCCGAGTACCGCCTGGACAACGTCGCCAACGCGATCTACAGCTTCGTCTGGGACGAGTACTGCGACTGGTACCTGGAAA
>CAYSOD010000551.1:0-2732 GCA_964432385.1 uncultured Rubrivivax sp. | reverse complement strand
TCCGGTAGGTCTTCAGCAGGCGGTCATTGCGACTGCCGAAAATCTGGGTCAGGAACTTGGGCAACATGCGGGTGGACTCGCTGAAGGAGGCAGGAACGACGGCGCACACGCGCTGCCGAAGGCCGGGCCACGAAGGGCTGGCGGAAGACGCAAAGCCAGCGCGCCTTCCCAAGGGACAAAGCCCATCACTTTACCACCTGGCCTCCTCGCAAATCGCTGCGCAAAGCCCTGCGTGCCGCGGCCTCCCAGGGGGCGGGCTCGGCCCCGAGAAACCGCGCGGGATTCTGCGGCACGCCCTCCAGCAGCACCTCGAAATGCAGGTGGGCCCCCGTGGAGCGGCCCGAATTGCCGACCTCGGCGATGACCTGACCGCGCCGCACGATGTCGCCCGGCTTGACCAGAGAGCGCTGCAAGTGCGCATACAGCGTGGTGAGCCGATTGCCGTGATCCAGTTCCAGCGTGTTGCCGTACTCCGGGTGCACCCCGACGTCCACCACCACGCCGCCGGCGGCCGCACGGATGGGCGTGCCCGGTTCGGCCGGAAAGTCCAGCCCAGTGTGCAAAGCGGTGCGGCCCGTGAAGGGGTCGGCCCGGAAACCGAAACCCGAACCCACCGGGCCCGCCACGGGCAGGGTGCTGGGCACCAGCAGGCGCCGCATGCGTTCCTCGAACAGGCGCGACTCGATGAGCGTGAACACGTCGGCATGCTGGTCGGACAGCTGGTCAAGCCCGGCCACGGCCTGGTGCAGTTCTTCCAGCGTCGGGCTGAGCAGGGGCAGGTAGGGGCCGCCTTGGCCACCGCCTCGACCGCCCGCTGGAGCGCCCCCAGACGGCGTAGCCTTGCCAGCGCCTCCACCACCGGCGCCAGGGGCGGAAGAACCACCGGCCGGCTGACGCAACGGGGAGAGCTCCTCGGGCTTGACGCCGGCCAGGCCCGACACACGCTCGCTCACCGCCTCCAGGCGGACCAGCTTGGCCTGCACCTCGCCCACGCGCTGCGCGATGGCGTCCAGGTTCTCGCGCATGAAACGGTCACGCTGGGCGATCTCGTCACGCACGACCCACTTGACCACCGAACTCACCACGGGCCAGCCCTCGCGTGCGGCCTTCAAGAAGAACCAGTGGTAAACGGCGCCTGACATGAGCATCAGGGCGAACACGAGCCCCAACGCCAGCAAGAGCAACTGGATGCGGCTGAGCTGCAGCACCCGCACGCGGGCGCTCACGTCATGGGTGATCATGATCTGCATGGCGTGCCTCCTGCCTCTACACTTTTTGCGATGCGACCGAAGCACCCGCCCGGCACCGTCACGCTGGCCGACGCCTTGCAGGACAACCCGACCCTGGGTTCCCTGCTGGGCCGCTGGCGCCAAGCACAGGAGTGTATGCAAGCGGCCAAGCCCGTCCTGGGGCCCGAGCTGAGTGCCGCCATGCGGCCTGGGCCCATTGAGGACCGGCAGTGGACGTTGCTGGCGGCCTCGGGCGGCGCTGCGGCCAAATCCCGCCAACTTCTGCCCCGCATCAGCCAGGCCGTGCAGGCCCTCGGCCTCGGGGTAGACAGCGTGCGGATCAGGATCTCGCCACCCCAGGAACGCTGAACCGCTTTCTACAGCCCAGGGCGGCCTTGATGTGGTGCCGACTATCCGAATCGAACGGATGACCTCCCGCTTACAAGGCGGATGCTCTACCAGCTGAGCTAAGTCGGCGAATCCGAAATTCTAGTGCCCTGCCCGCACTCAGGGCAGATGGGAACTGACCACCTGGTCCTCGGAGGTGTCAACAGCCCCTCAAACCTCGACCGGGGTTGCGCGCGTCGTTCGTGGCGTCGCGATGTCGTTCACTTCACCCGCTTGCTTCACCCGCTTGCTTCACACGCTTACTTCACACGCTTGAGGGTGGGGCGGCCACCGCTGGGCGGCTTGTTCGGGTCGTCCGCCGGCGGTGAGGTGTCGCCGGCCGCCGGTCCACTGGAGCGAGCTCCTTCGGGCTTGGCCAAGGGGATCACCGGGGCCACGGGCCGGGGGCCGGCGGGTGCGGTGTCGGCACTGGCCTGCACCCGGGGTTCGGCTGCGGGGTTAGAAGGCGCTGCCTCCACCTTGGGTGCGGGAAAGGCCATGCCCTGGCCGTTCTCGCGCGCATAGATGGCCACCACATGATCCACCGGCACCACGATGTCGCGGGCCACGCCCCCAAAACGGGCCTTGAACTCGATGAACTCGTTGCCGAGCTGCAACCCGCTGGTGGCCTCAAAGCCCACATTGAGCACGATCTCTTGGTTCTTCACGTACTCCAGGGGTACCTGCACGGAGCCATCCACCTGCACTGCCAGGTAGGGCGTGAAGCCGTTGTCCGTGCACCAATCGTGCAGGGCGCGGATGAGGTAAGGGCGGGTGGAGGTGCCCTGGGCCTCGGGCGACATGGGGGTCGACATCGTGCGGGGGTGGTGGCTTGCTCAGGACGGGCTCGGTTCAACCGCGGCGGGCGATGCCGCTCCTTGTACTGAGGCGGCGTGAGTACAGGGGCAGGGCGACGGGCTCGCGCCCGCACCCTCCACGCTCACTTACGCATGACCTTTTCCGAGGGCGTGAGCGCCTCGATATAGGCCGGCCGGGAGAAGATGCGCTCGGCATACTTCAGCAAGGGCGCCGCGTTCTTGGACAGCTCGATACCGTAGTAATCCAGGCGCCACAGCAGCGGGGCGATGGCCACGTCGAGCATGGAGAAGTCGTCGC
>CAYSOD010000550.1:0-2733 GCA_964432385.1 uncultured Rubrivivax sp. | reverse complement strand
AGCCGGCTGTGGATAAAGCTTCAGCGTGGCCGCAGTGATGATGCCCAGCGTGCCTTCGCTGCCGACGAACAAACCGCGCAAGTCATAGCCGGTGTTGTCCTTGCGCAGCCCCGACAGGCCGTTCCAGACCTCGCCGGAGGGCGTCACCACCTCCAGGCCCAGGCACAGGTCACGGGCGTTGCCAAAGCGCAGCACCTGCGTGCCACCTGCGTTGGTGGCCAAGTTGCCCCCAATGGTGCAGCTGCCCTCGGCCGCCAGGCTCAGAGGAAACAGCAGCCCGCGCACTTCGGCGGCTGCCTGAACGGCCTGCAGCACGCAGCCGGCCTCCACGGTGATGGTGAGGTTGTCGGCGTCCAGCGCGCGCACGGCCGTCATGCGGCGCAGTGACAGCAGCACCTGCCGGCCCTGGTCATCGGGGACTCCGCCGCCCACCAGCCCGGTGTTGCCACCCTGCGGCACGAGGCTGACGCCCGCGGCCGCGCAAGCCTTCACCACGTCGGCCACCTCGGCCGTGGAACCCGGGCGGACGACCGCCAGAGCGCGGCCTCGCCAGCGTTTGCGCCAGTCCTGCTCATAGGCGGACAGATCTTGCTCGGGTGTGCAAAGCACCTGGGCCGGGCCGACGATCTGGCCCAGTCTTTGAATCAACGCTGAACTCATGAGAAGGCGGATGTGCAGACAGACTTGAGAAGGAACGCGAAAAGCCACAGCCCCCGGGTGACAGGCCTCAGCTGCTGGGCAGTGCCGCCTCGCGTGCGCGCTGGATGCGCCAGCGCACGTGCAAGGCGCTGGCCGTGAAGAGCACCAGGCACAGCAGCACCTCTGTGACGGCCAGCATGCGCGACACGCCCTGCTCGGTGGTGGCGCGCACGGCCCCTTCCATGAAATAGATCCACACCAGCAGGCTCAGCCAGCGGTAGGTGTACATGCGGTGGCGCAGCAAGCCGGGCAGTGGCAGCAGCAGGGGCAGCACCTTCAAGGCCAGAGTGCCTGAGCCCGTGGGCGCCCACCAGAGCTCCCATCCCAGGCCCAGCGCGATGAGCCCGATCACGCTGGACAGCGCCAGGGCGCGGGTCAGCCGGACCACGCGGTCCGCTTGATGGTGCGGATGCGGGTCGTGTGGCGTGGTCATGCTGGCATCATAGCCAGCATGGACCAAGACCCCGCACGCTCACGGGCCGAAGGCGCGGCGCAGGGTGGAGGCGCTCGCGGCCTGCTGAGCCGTGCCTTCGGCCAACGGGCCCTGGAGCGTCTGCAGATCCTTCCATGGCTGGCGCAGCGCTTTCGTGAAGACCGCCTCGGCTTGACCGCCGGCAGCCTGACTTTCACCACCCTGATCGCGTTGGTGCCTTTGCTGACCGTGACGCTGGCGCTGTTCACCGCCTTTCCGATGTTCAACACCTTCCAGGGCGCGTTGGAGCGGTTGTTTCTGCAGAACCTGGTGCCCGACACCATCGCGCGGCCCGTGCTGTCGGCATTGAGCCAGTTTGCGGGCAAGGCCAGTCGCATGGGTGCGCTGGGCCTGGCGGCGCTGGCGGTCACGGCCCTGGCCCTCATGTTGACCATCGACCGCACCCTCAACGCCATCTGGCGGGTGCGGCGCACCCGGCCGCTGGCGCAGCGCCTGCTCGTGTATTGGGCCGCTCTGACCGTCGGCCCGCTCATCCTGGGGGCCAGCCTGACACTGACCTCCACCGTGCTGTATGCCGGCCGCGGGTGGATGGGGGCCATCCCCGGTGGCTTCGGCTTGCTGCTGGATGTGGTGCAGTTCGTCTTGCTGGTGTTGGCGGTGACCTGCCTGTTCCACTTCGTGCCCAACACCGAAGTGCGTTGGCGCCACGCCTTGGCCGGAGGCTTGTTCGTCGGGGTGGCCATCGAAGTCGCCAAGAACGGGCTGGCCTGGTACGTGGCCACGGTGCCGACGCTCACCTCCATCTACGGCGCGTTTTCCATCCTGCCCATCCTGCTGCTGTGGGTGTACCTGCTGTGGGTGGCGGTGCTGCTGGGCGCGGTGGTGGCCGCCTATGCGCCAGAGCTGCTGGGCCAGGAGCCGCGGCCGCAGACCGGACCGGGGCGGGAGTTCCGGCAGGCGGTGGCCGTGTTAGCACGCCTGCAGGAGCTGCGCTCCACCCCCCGGCAAGGTCTGGATGTGGCCGGGCTGGCGGCCTTGCTGCAGGCCGACAAGCTGGCGCTGGAGGGCCTGCTGGAGCGACTGGCCGCGTTGGGTTGGGTGGCCCGGCTGGACGAGGCGGCCCCGCCACGCTGGGTGCTGCTTGCTGACCCACACCGCACGCCGGCTTCCCCGCTGGTGGACAGCTTGCTGCTCGCGCCAGATGAGGCGCTGCAGGCCTTCAGGGTGCGCGCCGGTCTGGAAAGCTGGATGCTGTCAGACTTGTTGCCTGGTGATGCTGACGGTGCCAGTGGCCAGTCTGCCGTCGCGTCTGGCTGAACGCCGGGCCTCTCGCAAGCCGCCCCAGTGCTGCCTTTGCTCTCAGCGGGGCGCCAGGGTACTGCGCAAGGCCTGCAGCACGCCATCCGGCGCCTCGGCCATCAGGTTATGGCCGCAGGGCAGGCGCACGATGTCGGGCTTGAAAGCCTCCACCAGCGGCGCCACAGCCTTGGGAGAGGTCATCTGGTCCCGATCGCCCAGGACCAGGGTGACCGGGCAGGCGATGGCCGGTGCCACCCGCTCGAGCCCCTCGTAGGCATCGCAGGCCGAGAAGTCCGCGTGGA
>CAYSOD010000549.1:0-2735 GCA_964432385.1 uncultured Rubrivivax sp. | reverse complement strand
GTGGGGCCGCTGAACAAGAAGGAGCCAATCGGCTTGTCGGGCTTGCCCAGGCCCGAGCGAGCCATCTTGATGGCAGCCGCCAGCGCGTCGATGGCAGGCTCCTGCCCGAACACCACGCTCTTGAGATCGCGGTCCAGGGTCTTGAGCTTGCCGCGGTCGTCACTGGACACGCTGGCAGGCGGAATCCGCGCGATCTTGGCCACGATGTCTTCAACCTCGGAGCGCGTGATGGTCTTTTTCTGCTTGGTCTTGGGCAGGATGCGCTGCGCTGCCCCCGCCTCGTCGATCACGTCGATGGCCTTGTCGGGCAGGTGACGGTCGTTGATGTACTTGGCTGACAGTTCGGCCGCCGCCTGCAGGGCGCCCAGGGCGTACTTGATGCCGTGGTGGTCTTCGAACCGGGACTTCAACCCCTTGAGGATCTCTACCGTCTGTTCCACCGAAGGCTCGACCACGTCGATCTTCTGGAAGCGACGCGACAACGCGGCGTCCTTTTCGAACACGCCTCGGTACTCGGTGAAGGTGGTGGCGCCGATGCACTTCATCCCGCCGTTGGACAGTGCGGGCTTGAGCAGGTTGCTCGCGTCCAGCGTACCGCCGGAGGCCGCGCCTGCGCCAATCAAGGTGTGGATCTCGTCAATGGCCGTAACAGCGAAAGGCTGGTCTTTCAGTTGCTTGAGCACCCCTTTCAACCGCTGCTCGAAATCGCCCCGGTACTTGGTGCCTGCCAACAAGGCGCCCATGTCCAGCGAATACACCGTGGAGGCTGACAGGATCTCGGGTACGTCGCCCTGCGTGATGCGCCAGGCCAGACCCTCAGCGATCGCGGTCTTACCCACACCCGCCTCGCCCACCAGCAGCGGGTTGTTCTTGCGGCGGCGGCACAGCACCTGGATCACCCGCTCCACCTCGTGCTCGCGGCCGATCAGCGGATCGATCTTGCCGTCGCGGGCCATCTGGTTGAGGTTCTGGGTGAACTGGTCCAGCGGCGAAGCCTTTCCGTCGGCTGGTTCCTCCTTCTCGGAGCCCTCCTGGGACGCGCCCTCCCCTGACTTGGCGGGCTCGGGCGGATCGGACTTCTTGATGCCATGGGCGATGAAGTTCACCACGTCCAACCGCGTCACGCCCTGCTGGTGCAGGTAGTACACCGCGTGGGAATCCTTCTCACCGAAGATCGCCACCAGCACGTTCGCTCCAGTGACTTCCTTCTTGCCGCTGCCCGTGGACTGCACGTGCATGATGGCGCGCTGGATCACCCGCTGGAACCCGAGTGTCGGCTGCGTGTCCACCTCTTCCGTGCCAGAGACTGTGGGCGTGTTCTCCTTGATGAAGGAGGTCAAGCTCTTGCGCAGATCCTCTATGCTGGCGGCGCAGGCCCGCAGCACCTCCGCCGCAGAAGGGTTGTCCAGCAGGGCGAGCAGCAGGTGCTCCACCGTGATGAATTCGTGCCGCTGCTGCCTCGCCTCGACAAAGGCCATGTGCAGGCTGACTTCCAGTTCTTGGGCAATCATGCGGACTCCATAATGCATTGCAGCGGGTGCTGGTCGCGCCGTGCTGCTGCCAGCACGAGCTCGACCTTGGTGGCGGCGACGTCGCGGGTATACACCCCGCAGACACCGCGCCCTTCGTGGTGGATCTTCAGCATGATCAGCGTGGCCGTCTCGAGGTCATGCTGAAAGAACTGCTGGAGCACGCGGATGACGAACTCCATCGGCGTGTAGTCGTCATTGAGCATGACGACCTGGAACAGCGAGGGAGGTTTGGTGCGCGCCGTTTGGCGCTCGACGACGGCCGCTCCGTGGCCGCCATCGCCGGGCAGCTTGGGCGCGGGCGGTGAGGGTTCGTCGGGGCGATCAGGCATGGATCATTCTATGCACAGGCGCCTCTGTCCGCAGACCCTTGAGGGATCCCGGATACAACTGGAAACCCATCGCGGCCGCTTCTCATGAAACAAGCCCGGCACGCGAAGCGCAACCGGGCTTGAATCAGGCTCTACGAAGGGAAGCTACCCCCGCCGGCTACCCCAAAACGGACAACGCCGCGGGGTCTGGTAGATCACATGTGGTCGATCATGACCTGACCAAAACCGGAGCAGGACACCTGCGTGGCACCCTCCATCAGGCGCGCGAAGTCGTAGGTGACCTTCTTGCTCTGGATGGAGCGCTCCATCGAGGCGATGATCAGGTCGGCCGCCTCGACCCAGCCCATGTGTCGCAGCATCATCTCCGCCGACAGGATTTCCGAGCCCGGATTGACGTAGTCTTTACCAGCGTACTTGGGGGCCGTGCCGTGGGTGGCCTCGAACATGGCCACTGAATCGCTGAGGTTGGCGCCAGGGGCGATGCCGATGCCGCCCACCTGAGCTGCCAGCGCATCGGAGACGTAGTCACCGTTCAGATTCAGCGTGGCGATGACGGCGTACTCGGCCGGGCGCAGCAGGATCTGCTGCAGGAAAGCGTCCGCGATCGAGTCCTTGATCACGATCTCGCGACCTGTCTTGGGGTTCTTCATCTTGCACCACGGACCGCCGTCAATGGGCTCGGCACCGAACTCGCGCTGGGCCAGCGCATAGCTCCAGTCGCGGAAGCCACCTTCCGTGAACTTCATGATGTTGCCCTTGTGGACGATGGTGACGGAGGGCTTGTCGTTGTCGATCGCGTACTGGATGGCCTTGCGCACCAGGCGCTCCGTGCCTTCACGCGACACGGGCTTGATGCCGATGCCGGAGGTGTTGG
>CAYSOD010000548.1:0-2735 GCA_964432385.1 uncultured Rubrivivax sp. | reverse complement strand
AGTCCACCGGCCAGGCCGTGCCCTTGTGGTGGCCCGGTCTCGTTCTGATCGTGCTGCTCGGCGCCGTCGGTTGGCTGGCAGGCGGTGCGCCAGCAGGATTGGACATCCCCGAGAAGACGGAGATCAGCGTGGTCGGCGGCGGCGCGGTGACGCCCGAGTTCCTCACCGTGCTGATCGGCCTGACCGCGTACACGGCGGCCTACATCGCGGAAGTGGTGCGTGCCGGCATCCAGTCGGTGTCCTACGGTCAGCATGAGGCCGCGGCAGCGCTCGGCTTGTCGCGCACCCAGGAGCTGCGTCTGGTGACACTGCCCCAGGCGCTGCGAGTGATCATTCCGCCGCTGACGAGCCAGTACCTGAACCTGACGAAGAACTCCTCGCTGGCCGTGGCAGTGGGCTACCCGGACCTGGTGTCGATTGCCAACACCTCGCTGAACCAGACTGGGCGGGCGATCGAGTGCATTGCCGTGGTGATGGGTTGCTACCTCACGCTGTCGCTGCTGACCTCGGCTTTCATGAACTGGTACAACCGCCGCGCGGCGATCCGGGAGCGCTGATGTCTGCACCAGCCAACACCTTCCAGCCGATCGCCTCGCGCCCCCCACCCCGGGCTGCCGTGGGTGTCTGGGCGTGGGTGCGCCAAAGCTTCTTCTCCAGCCCGCTGAACAGCGCCATGACGCTGGTGGTGGTGGCGCTGCTCGCCCTGTCGGTGCCACCGCTGTTCAACTGGCTGGTGCTGTACGCGGTGACAGACCCGGATCCCGACCTCTGCCGGGAGATCCATGCCTTCGGTGCTTGCTGGGGCGTGATCACCGAAAAGGGCCGCCTGATCCTGTTCGGCCGCTACCCCTTCGAGGAGCAGTGGCGCCCGTTGCTGGCCAGCGGCCTGCTCACGGGCCTGCTCGTGCTGAGTTGCCTGCGCGCCTTCTGGAAGCCCTGGCTGGCGCCTTTGTGGGTTGTCGTGCTGGCGCTGTTCTACGTGCTCATGCGCGGCGGCATGCTGGGCTTGTCGTCGGTGGAAACCTCGCGCTGGGGCGGGCTGCCCCTGACCTTGATCCTGGCCACGGTGAGCATCGTGGTGGCCTTCCCGCTGTCGGTGCTGGTGGCGCTGGGCCGGCGCTCTGACCTGCCGGCGATTCGCACCCTGTGCGTGATCTACGTGGAACTGGTGCGTGGCGTGCCGCTCATCTCGGTGCTGTTCATGGCCTCGTTCATGTTCCCCCTGTTCATGCCGCAGGGCACGACGATCGACGTGCTGGTGCGCGTGCTGGTGGGCATGACCCTGTTCACCGCCGCCTACCTGGCCGAAGTGGTGCGCGGCGGGCTGCAGGCCGTGCCCAAGGGCCAGATCGAGGCGGCGCAGTCCTTGGGCCTGAGCTACTGGCAGACCCAGCGCCTGATCGTGCTGCCCCAGGCACTGCGCATGGTGGTGCCGGCCATCGTCAACACCTTTATCGGCGCCTTCAAGGACACCTCGCTTGTCACCATCGTGAGCCTGTACGACCTGACCGGCGCGCTGCAGTTGGCGCTGGGCGAGGCGGACTGGCGCAAGTTCTTCCTTGAGGGCCAGCTGTTCATTGCGGCGGTCTACCTGGTCGCCTGCCTGGCCATGTCGCAGTACAGCCGCTGGGTGGAAAACCAGTTGAACGCCGGCACGCGCCGGCAGTGAGCAGGACAGGCTTATGAGCAGCGACTCGATCATCACCTTCGACAAGGTCAACAAGTGGTACGGCGACTTTCACGTGCTGCGCGACATCGATCTGTCGGTGGCCAAGGGTGAGCGCATCGTCATCTGTGGGCCCTCGGGTTCGGGTAAGAGCACGCTGATCCGCTGCGTGAACCGGCTTGAGGAGCATCAGCAAGGTCGGCTGGTGGTGGATGGCGTGGAGCTGAGCGACGACGTCAAGGCCATCGAGGCCATCCGCCGCTCGGTGGGCATGGTGTTCCAGCAGTTCAACCTGTTCCCGCACCTGACCGTGCTGGAAAACCTCACGCTGTCGCCCATGTGGGTGGGCAAGATGCCCAAGAAAGAGGCCGAGGAGCGCGCCATGGCGCAGCTGCAGCGTGTGCAGATCGCCGAGCAGGCCCGCAAGTACCCGCTGCAGTTGTCTGGCGGACAGCAGCAGCGTGTCGCGATCGCGCGCGCGCTGTGCCTGACCCCCAAGATCATGCTCTTTGACGAGCCCACCTCGGCGCTGGACCCAGAGATGATCAACGAGGTGCTGGACGTGATGATCGAGCTGGCCAATCAGGGCATCACCATGCTGTGCGTCACGCACGAGATGGGCTTTGCCCGCCAGGTGGCCGACCGCGTGATCTTCATGGACCAAGGCCAGATCGTCGAGCAAAACAACGCGCAGGACTTCTTCGCCAACCCGCGCAACGAGCGTACGCGGGACTTCCTGTCCAAGATCCTGGCGCACTGAAACCGCACGGGGCCCCGCAAGCACCAGCCCTCATACCAGAAGTATTCACCCCTCGCGCGTGAGGGGTAAGCGCAAACACCCCCCGGGTGTCGAGGCAGACAATCGGCGCAAGCCCTCCTTGAAGAAGGGCCGCACCAACATGCCGGCTGCCGGCCCGAGGAGTCTCATGAAGTCCACGATGCGTATCGCCACGATGCTGTCGATTGCGTTCGGCAGCTTGGTGCTGGTCATCACGGCCGCAGGCGGCATCGCCTTGTTCAACTTCTCGAACATCGCCAGCGAGCTCGACCACATCGTGTCCGAGAACGC
>CAYSOD010000547.1:0-2737 GCA_964432385.1 uncultured Rubrivivax sp. | reverse complement strand
TGGCCGGCCGCATGCCCGGCCACATGAACGTGCTGCTGGCCGAGGCCAAGGTGCCTTACGACGTCGTGCTGGAGATGGACGAGATCAACGAGGACTTCCCCGATGCGGACGTCTCGATGGTGATCGGCGCCAACGACATCGTGAACCCGGCCGCGCAAGACGACCCGAGCAGCCCCATCGCCGGCATGCCGGTGCTGGAGGTCTGGAAGGCCAAGACCAGCATCGTGATGAAGCGCTCCATGGCCAGCGGCTACGCGGGCGTGGACAACCCCCTCTTCTACAAGGACAACAACCGCATGCTGTTCGGCGACGCCAAGAAGATGCTCGACGAGGTGCTGGGGGCCTTGAAGAGCTGAGCGTTCTCGTACGCGCTATTTCGGGTTACCCAAGAGATCCGTCAACCCCCGCGCATGACCCTGGCCATCGTCAGCGCCATGCGCGAGGAATTGAGCGCACTGCTGTCGCGCCTGGAGGGCGTTCGGCAGGAACGTGCCGGTGGGCGTACGTTTCACCTCGGCCGCCTGGCCGGGCGGGACGTGGTGTTGGTGCTCAGCGGCATCGGCAAGGTGGCGGCCTCGGCCACGGCGGCCCTGCTGATCGACCGCTTCCAGGCCCGAAGCCTGTTGTTCACGGGCGTGGCTGGCGGGCTCGGGGTCGGCGTCAAGGTCGGCGACGTGGTGGTGGCGTCGAGCCTGCTGCAGCACGACCTGGATGCTTCCCCGCTGTTCCCGAAGTGGCAGGTGCCGTTGACCGGGCGCTCGCGCTTTCCCACCCACGACGGTCTGCGCGACGCGCTGGCCGCGGCTTGTGACCAGGTGCTGGCCCAACCCCATGCCGGACTGGCCTCGCTCGGCCTGCACGCCCCGCAGCGTCACCTGGGCCTGGTGATCAGCGGTGACCGTTTCGTCTCGTCTGCCGCGGAAAGCCAGAGCCTGCGCAGCGCGCTGCCCGATGCCCTGGCGGTCGAGATGGAGGGCGCGGCCATGGCGCAGGTCTGCGCAGACTTCGACTGCCCGCTGGCCGTGCTGCGCACCGTGTCAGATCGGGCCGACGACACCGCCCATGTCGACTTCGGCCGGTTCGTGTCCGAGGTGGCTGCCGAATACTCCCGTGACATCGTGTTGAAGGCCTTGGACAACGGTTTCGGTGCCGCCCGGGCCTGAGCACCTATCGAATCCCCCGATGCGGGTTCGTCAGCCGGCCGTCAGAATCGGACACGGAGGACGACCCCATGCACAGACCGTGGCTCGCGCAATACCCGGCAGGGGTGCCGGCCGAGATCCCGGCCGATGCTTACGCCTCGCTGGTGGCGATGATGGAGGAAAGCTTCCAGCGGCACCGGGACCTGCCCGCCTACCGCTTCATGGGCAGCACGCTGAGCTTCGGACAGTTGGAAGCGCAGTCGCGCGCGCTGGCCGGATGGCTGCAGGCTCAGGGCCTGCAGCGCGGCGACCGCGTGGCGGTGATGCTGCCCAACGTGCCGCAGTACCCCATCGCCGTGGCGGCCATCCTGCGGGCCGGCATGGTGGTGGTCAACGTCAACCCGCTGTACACCGCGCGCGAGCTCGAGCATCAGCTCAAGGACTCGGGCGCACGCCTCATCGTCATCCTCGAGAACTTTGCGGCCACCCTGGAAAAAGTGCTGGATCAGGTGCCCGCGAAGAAGGTGCTGCTGGCCGCCATGGGCGACCGGCTGGGCTGGCTGAAGGGTGCGCTGGTCAACCAGGTGGTGCGGCGCGTGAAGAAGCTGGTGCCCGAGTTCCGGCTGCCTGGCGCCGAGCGCTTCAATGAAGCCTTGTCAGCCGGGCTGGGCCTGAAGTTCACGCCGCCCGCACTGGGCCCTGACGACATCGCGGTGCTGCAGTACACCGGGGGCACCACAGGCCTGAGCAAGGGCGCGGTGCTGCTTCACCGCAACCTCGTGGCCAATGTGCTGCAGTCCGAAGCCTGGAACCAGCCTGCGCTGAAGGCCGTGCCGCCTGGGGAGCAGGTGGTCACGGTGTGCGCGTTGCCGCTGTATCACATCTTCGCCTTCAACATCAACATGATGCTGGGCCTGCGCATGGGGGCCTGCAACCTGTTGATCCCCAACCCGCGCGACCTGGGCGCCACTCTGAAGGAGCTGGCCAGGCACCGCTTTCACAGCCTGCCGGCGGTCAATACCTTGTTCAATGCCCTGGCCCGCCACCCGGACTTCTCCAAGGTGGACTGGAGCAGCCTCAAGCTCAGCGTGGGCGGGGGCATGGCCGTGCAGCAAGCCACGGCGCGCCTGTGGCTGGAGAAGACGGGCTGCCCCATCTGCGAGGGCTACGGCCTGTCGGAGACCAGCCCTTCGGTCACCTGCAATCCGGTGGACACCATGGCCTACAGCGGCCACATCGGGCTGCCCTTGCCCAGCACCGAAGTGCGCATCCTGGGCGATGACGGCAGCGAGCAGCCCCTGGGCATGCCCGGTGAGATCTGCATCCGCGGACCGCAGGTGATGGCGGGCTACTGGCAACGCCCCGACGAGACCGCCAAGGTCATGACCGCCGAAGGTTTCTTCCGCAGCGGCGACATCGGCGTGATGGATGACAGCGGGTGCGTGCGCATCGTCGATCGCAAGAAGGACATGATCATCGTCAGCGGCTTCAACGTCTACCCCAATGAGCTAGAGAACGTGGTGTCGATGTGCCCCGGTGTGGTCGAGTGTGCGGCGGTGGGTGTGCCAGATACGCGTCAAGGCGAGTCGATCAAG
>CAYSOD010000546.1:0-2741 GCA_964432385.1 uncultured Rubrivivax sp. | reverse complement strand
GCTGGACCGCGCTGGCCTGGTGGGTGCCGACGGGGCCACGCATGCTGGTGCTTACGACATCGCCTACATCCGCTGCGTACCCAACCTCAGCCTCATCGCCCCTTCTGATGAGGACCAGTGCCGCAAGGCGCTGACCACGGCCTTCCGCCAGGGTCACCCCGTGGCTGTGCGCTACCCGCGCGGCTCGGGCGTGGGGGCGGCCATCGACCCCGCGCTGACCGAGCTGCCCTGGGGCCGGGGGGAAGTGCGGCGGCAGGGACAACGCATCGCCGTGCTCGCGTTCGGCACCCTGTTGCACCCCTGTCTGGCCGTGGCCGAGCGGCTGGGCCTGACCGTGGCCGATATGAAATTCATCAAGCCGCTGGACGCGGAGCTTGCGCTGGAACTGGCCCGCAGCCACGACGCCATCGTCACCGTGGAGGAGGGCTCGCTGATGGCTGGAGCAGGTAGTGCCGTGGCCGAAGCCCTGGCCGCTGCAGGCGTGACCGTGCCGCTGTTGCACCTGGGCCTGCCCGACCAGTTCATCGAGCACGGCGACCCGGGCAAGTTGTTGTCCCTGTGCGGTCTGGACGCTGCCGGCATCGAGGCTTCCATCGTGAGGCGCTTCGGGCCCTCGCCCGCGCTGGCGGCTGCTGCGGCCTGAGACCCTTTTCGAGACGCGTTGCAAGACATCTCTGACAAGGCTTTCTTTCAGGACTGCGCGCTGCTCGATTCAACCCGGCTGCATGCCGTCTATCACCCGAGTGACGCCACTGGCCGCCGTTTGGTGTCATGCTCTGGCCCTCCATGACGAATCTCACCGACGCCCTTCACATCCCCGACACCCAGAGCTCGCGTGACGAGCGCCGGCTGGCCATCCAGCGGGTCGGTGTCAAGGATGTGCTGTATCCCCTGCAACTGCGGGTGGCCGGTGCCGTGCAGTCGACCGCGGCGCGCTGGAGCCTGGATGTGGCCCTGCCTGCCGAGCGCAAGGGCACGCACATGTCGCGCTTCGTGGCCTGGCTCGATGGCCTCAGCAACTCGGGCACCCCGCTGGATTTGCCCGCGTTGCGCGAACGACACGCGGCCATGCTGCAGTTGCTGGACGCTACCGAAGGCCGCATCCAAGCCGACTTCAGCTTCTTCCTGCGCAAGCGCGCCCCCGTCTCGGGGCTGGCCAGCCTGCTGGACTACCAGGGCCGCTGGATCTCGCAGACCGTGAAAGGCGTGAGCACCGTCTGGATGCAGGTGGCCGTGCCGGTGAAGAGTCTGTGCCCCTGCTCCAAGGAGATCTCGGACTACGGTGCCCACAACCAGCGCTCCATCGTCACCGTGCAGGTGGAGCCCTTGCAGGCCATCGAGTGGCATGAACTCGTGCGGTTTGCCGAGGACTCGGCGTCCAGCGAGATCTGGCCCATGCTCAAGCGGGCCGACGAGAAGTGGATCACCGAACGGGCCTACGAGAATCCGAAGTTCGTCGAAGACCTGGTGCGTGATGTGGCCCTTCGCCTGGATGCCGATGCGCGGGTGGGCCGCTACGCGGTGGATGTCGAGAACTTCGAGTCCATCCACAACCACAGCGCCTACGCGCGCATCGAGAAAGCCTGACCGGCGGGGGAGGGACCGTGCCCATCCCCAACGCCTCCTTGCTCACCGCGGCCCCGCTGGACGACCCGCAGGCCGCACGCGAGGCGGGCCGGGACGACCTGTCGCTCATGCTGATGGACGCGCGCAACCGCAGTTTGCGCTGGCTGTCGGCCTTTGAGACTGCGGGTTGTCTGCTGGGCGGCACCGGCCACGCGGCGGTGCCGCTGCGGTGGATCGGCCACGCGGCCTGGTTCCAGGAGTACTGGACGGCACGGCACGTGCAGCGCATGCGCGGCGAAGAGGCCGACGAGTCTGCCCCCCGCCTGCCTTCGATCGAGGCGCTTGCTGACGCGTGGTTCTCACCTGAGCGTACGCCCGACTGGCGTGACGGCAAGGGCCCTTCGGTGCAGGAGGTGCGGCAGTACCTGGCCGACACGCTGGAGGTGACGCTGGACATCCTGGCCGCCACGCCCGAAAGCGCTCAGGGTCTGCATGCCTTTCGCCTGGTGCTGCTGCATGAGGACCGGCTGGCCGAGCGGCTGGCCGTGGCCGCCCAGTGGCTGGGCTTTCGCCCTGACGATCCGCTGCTGGGGCCGGCTGCGCCACCCTTGCGTTCGCAAAGACCGGCCTTGTGGATGCCGGCCTCGCAGGTGATGCTGGGCTCACCCATGGGCGGGCTGGTGCCACCCAACGAGCGCTGGGCGCACGAGGTGCCGGTGCCCGACACGGAGATCGATTCGCAAGTGGTCACCTGGGCCCGGTTTTCGGAGTTCGTCCAGGATGGAGGCTACGACGAGCCCCAGTGGTGGACGCCCGAGGGCTGGCAGTGGGTGCGTGCCGTTGGGCGCCGCAGCCCGCGTGGGGTGGAGCAGTTACGAAGCGGTGTGGTGCTGGAGCGCTGGGGCCGCATCGCCCGGTCTTCTGGCAGCCTGCCTGCGGCCCATGTCACCTGGCACGAGGCACGCGCCTGGTGTGCCTGGGCGGGGCGACGGCTGCCCGCCGAGGCGGAATGGGAGCTCGCGGCCACCACGGCGCGCACGCGCGGCTTCAGCTGGGGCGATGTGCACGAATGGATGCTGGGCAGCGCCCAGCCCTATCCGGGCAGCGATGACCGCGCGGTGGCCGGCTTCGGCTCGTATCAGGCCACGCCTGGGCAGCGTGTGCTGCGCGGCGCT
>CAYSOD010000545.1:0-2742 GCA_964432385.1 uncultured Rubrivivax sp. | reverse complement strand
GCACGTACCCCGCTGCACGCCCTGCATGTGGAGCTCGGCGCCCGAATGGTGCCCTTCGCCGGTTACGACATGCCGGTGCAGTACCCCGCCGGCATCCTGGCCGAGCACACGGCCTGCCGCACGGCGGCCGCGCTGTTCGATGTCTCCCACATGGGCCAGCTGCGCCTGGAAGGCGACGACGCCGCGGCGGCGTTGGAGACCCTGGTGCCCGTGGACGTGCAAGGTCTGGCCGTGGGCAAGCAGCGCTACGCCTTCTTCACCAACGACGCCGGCGGCATTCTGGACGACCTGATGATCACCCGGCGTGAACACGATCTACTGCTGGTGGTCAACGCAGCCTGCAAGGCCGCCGACACGGCCCACCTGCAACAGCACATCGGTGCTCGCTGCCGCATCATCCCCATGCCCGAGCGCGCGTTGCTGGCGCTGCAAGGACCTTTGGCCGTGGACGCGCTGGCGCGCCTGGCGCCGGGCGTGCGCGCCCTGACCTTCATGACCGGCGGCGCTTTCACGTTGGAGGGCGCCGACTGCTACCTCACCCGCTCGGGCTACACGGGCGAGGACGGCTTCGAGATTTCCGTGCCGGCGCAGGCCGCCGAGCGCGTGGCACGCGCCCTGTTGGCCCAGCCCGAAGTGCAGCCTGCCGGCCTGGGGGCCCGCGACACGCTGCGCCTGGAGGCCGGCCTGTGCCTGTATGGCCACGACATCGACACCACCACCACGCCTGTGGAAGCGGGCCTGACCTGGGCCATCCAGAAAGTGCGCCGTGCCAGTGGCGAGCGACACGGCGGCTACCCCGGCGCTGCCGTGGTGGATGCCCAACTGGCCGGGGGCGCAGCGCGCAAGCGCGTGGGCCTGGTCGGGCTGGACCGCGTGCCCGTGCGCGAAGGGGCGCCCCTGGTGTTGGCGGACGGGCGCGCCGTGGGGCGCGTCACCAGCGGCACCGTCGGCCCGACGGTGAAACAGCCCATCGCCATGGCCTGGCTCGAAACCGCCCTGGCCACCGCCGGCACCGAGGTGTTTGCCGAAGTGCGCGGCAAGCGCGTGCCCATGCGTGTGTCGGCCATGCCGTTCGCTCCCCATCGTTACCACCGGGGTTGAGACCCTGAGCGAAGCCACGTTCAAGTCACCCGACGCACCCTTCTGGAATCCAGACCCTCTCGAGATTCACCGAAACCCTCACCGAAAAGGAACCTCACCATGACGACCATGTTCACCCCCGACCACGAGTGGATCAACATCGAAGACCACGACGCCGCCATCGTCGGCATCACGCAGCATGCGCAGGACGCCCTGGGCGATGTGGTGTTCGTGGACCTGCCCGAGGTGGGCGCCACCTTCAAGCAGGGTGACCCGGCCGGCGTGGTGGAGTCGGTGAAAGCTGCGGCCGACGTGAAGATGCCCGTCTCTGGCGAGGTGGTCGAGGTCAACGAGGCCCTGCGCGCCGACCCGTCGCTGGCCAACAGCGACCCCATGGGCAACGGCTGGTTCTTCAAGGTCAGGGTGGCCGACATGGCTGAGTTCGAGCAGCTGATGGATCCGCCGGGCTACGACGCGTTACTGAAGACGCTCTGAGCGCCCGGGACTCCCCATCGGGCTTCGCCCCCGAGACCCCTTGGTCGCTCCTGATCACCATCGCCCGCCCCCTCCATCACTGACCGCGCCCTGCGCTGAAGACGAGACCACGCCATGCTGATGACCGCCCACACGCCCCTGCCCGATCTGGAGCGCGCCGACGAGTTCGTCCCCCGCCATATCGGCCCCACGCCCGATGACGAGGCCCACATGCTGTCGGTCATCGGGGCGGCCTCGCGCCGGGCGCTGATCGAGGCCGTGGTGCCCAGTGCCATCGCACGCAGCCGCCCGATGGCCCTGCCTGCGCCGGTGACCGAGGCGCAGGCGCTGGCCGAAATCAAAGCCCTCGCGGCCCAGAACAAGGTGCTCAAGAGCTTCATCGGCCAGGGTTACCACGGCACGCACACACCGGGCGTCATCCTGCGCAACATCCTGGAGAACCCCGCCTGGTACACCGCCTACACGCCCTACCAGGCCGAAATTTCCCAGGGCCGCATGGAAGCGCTGGTCAACTTCCAGACCATGGTCTGCGACTTGACCGGCATGGCGATCGCCAACGCCTCGATGCTGGACGAGGCCACCGCGGCGGCCGAGGCCATGACGCTGGCCAAGCGCAGCGTGAAGAGCAAGTCCGACACCGTGTTGGTGGCGGGCGACTGCCACCCACAGACCATTGAAGTCATCCGGACACGGGCCGAGCCGCTGGGCCTGAAGGTGGACCTGGCCATCTCCATGGAGGACTGGAACGCCAAGATCGAGGCGGGACAGTACTTCGCAGCCATCGACCAATACCCGGCCACCGACGGCACGGTGCATGACCTGCGGGGCGAGGCTGAGCGCATCCACCGCCATCAGGCTGCTTTCATCGTGGCCGCCGACCTGCTGGCTCTGACGCTGCTGGTACCCCCGGGCGAACTGGGCGCCGACATCGTTGTGGGCACCACCCAGCGCTTCGGTGTGCCCATGGGCGCGGGCGGCCCGCACGCCGCCTACCTCGCCTGCCGAGACGAGTTCAAGCGCTCCATGCCCGGCCGCCTGGTGGGCGTGAGCGTGGATTCGCACGGGGCGCCCGCCTACCGCCTGGCCCTGCAGACGCGCGAACAGCACATCCGCCGCGAGAAAGCCACGTCCAACATCTGCACGGCGCAGGTGCTGCTGGCGGTGATG
>CAYSOD010000544.1:0-2744 GCA_964432385.1 uncultured Rubrivivax sp. | reverse complement strand
TTGCCCTCACCCGAGGAAGTTCCCACCGTGCGGCAACCGGCTCGGTGATCAGCGACGCTGACACTGCTGATGAACCACAGCCCGGCAGCCTGGCGGCTTGGCGACTCAGCGGCCGCATACTGCGCCGATGGTCATCGACGTCGCCGCAACGAACCTGCACACCGCACGCCTGCGCCTGTTGCCGGTGCATGAGAGTCTGGCTGCAGGGGCAGCCGCTTTCTACCAGCGCAACGCCGCCCACCTGGCGCCCTGGGACCCACCGTCCCCGCCTGACTTCGCCACCGAAGTTTTCCAGCGTGACCGCTTGGCCAAGGCGCTGGCCGATGTGGCTGCCGGCACCCTGCTGCGCTGGTGGTTGCAGCCGCTGCAGGACAGTTCACGCCTGGTGGGCAGCATCGGCTTGAGCCAGATCGCCCGCGGCCCGTTCCAGAACGCGATGCTGGGCTACGCCATCGACGCTGACTGCCAGGGCCAGGGCCTGATGCGTGAGGCGCTGCAGGCCGTCATCGAGCACGCCTTCTCACCCAGCGTGCACCTGCACCGCATCCAGGCCAATGTGCGGCCCGAGAACGGCCGCAGCGTCGCGCTGCTGAAGCGCCTGGGCTTCGAGGACGAGGGCCTGGCCCGCGAGTACCTCTTCATCAACGGCGCCTGGCGCGACCACCGCATGTTTGCGTTGCGCAACGCGGCTTTCACAGGCGTGCCGATGTAAGGTGGGCAGCCTGCGAGCCGATCACGCGTCTGGCCATTCGCCCATTGGCGGCGGCATCAGCCGCAAGCGGCACTTGACCCAGACGGACAGGGCCCTGGATACTCAGATTGTGTCCATGAAGTCCTGCTCTCGCCTGCTACCTGCCAGCTTCCAGCCGGCATGCGTCGCCGTGCGCGTGCAAGGCAGCGTCGGCTTCCACCAGATGCGGAGGCGGGCCATGTGACATCCGGCAGAGACCCTGCCTGTTGCAAGGCCCGCCCCACCCGGCGGGCTTTTTCGTTTCCGGCCTCATCAAGGCCTTGTCCGACGAAGGAGAAGACTGTGACCCAGAGCCCCTACCTGATCAGAGCTACGCGCCCCGAGGACGCCGCCGACATCGCCGCCTACATGGCCGACCCGGCTGTCTTTGCCGGGTTGCTCCAACTGCCGCACCCTACCGAGGCGATGTGGAGGGAACGCCTGTCGGCCCCCAAGGCGAACAACGACCTGTCGCTGGTGGCCGAGCAGCAAGGGCGCGTGGTGGCGAGCGCCGGGTTGTTCTGCCAGCGCGCGCAGGTGCGGCGTCAGCACGTCAGCGCGCTGGGCATCTCGGTGGCCGCGGCCGCTCAGGGCCAGGGCATCGGCACGGCGCTCATGGCCGCGCTGACCGACTACGCCGACCGTTGGGGCCAGATTCTGCGTATCGAG
This sequence comes from uncultured Rubrivivax sp., assembly GCA_964432385.1. Classification (GTDB taxonomy): domain Bacteria; phylum Pseudomonadota; class Gammaproteobacteria; order Burkholderiales; family Burkholderiaceae_C; genus Rubrivivax. The sequence goes on along the minus strand of CAYSOD010000544.1, from coordinate 1,345 downwards.
TTGTCGGTGTTCGCCGACAACGCGCGCGCCATCGCCTTGTACGAACGCTTCGGCTTCGTGCGCGAGGGCTTGCACCGCGGCTATGCGTTGCGTGACGGCATTTACGTCGACTCACTGAGCATGGCCCGCTTGCACGCCAACCCGCCGCGCTGGTCAGCGGGGTGAGGAAAGCGCTTCTGGAGCAGCCTCGAGATCCGGGCGACACAGTGGCTCACATCGGAGTCAGTGCTCAAGGGCGCGGGCTTGGCAGGAACTCTTCAGCGGGATAGTATTACCGAGTAATACAGGAGTCGCGATGATGGAAGCCACATCAGTCACAAGCAAAGGCCAGGTCACCATTCCCAAGGAACTGCGGCAGCTGCTGGGCATACGCCAAGGCAGCAAGATGGAGTTTTTGGTGGTGGGCAGCGATGTGATCATGCGGGTTCGCAGTTCTCCTGCCACGGAACCAACCAGCGGCTTCGGCCTGCTCAAATCACGGCGGGCAGCGGTTCCGGCCGATTTGGATCCTGCCTCGCTGGTCAAGCGATGATCGGGCTGGACACCAACGTCCTCGCTCGTTACTACATCGACGATGCGGGTGACGCGCAGGCGAAGCGGCAACGCCTGGCCGCAAGACGGCTGATCGAATCAGGGCAGGCTCTGATGGTCAGCAAGACCGTCGTCCTGGAGCTCGAGTGGGTGATGCGCGGTTACTACGGCTTCTCGCAGACTGAGGTGGCCTCCGCCATGCGACACATGCTGGGCTTGACGCATGTGACCGTCGAAGACCGCGAGGTGGTCGAACAGGCGCTGGCCAACAGCGATGCCGGCGTGGACTTCGCCGATGCCTTGCACCATGCCAGCTACAAGGCTTGCACCAGCGTGGCGACCTTCGATGACCGAAAGTTTGCACGCCGAGCCAAGAAGCTGGGCATGGCGCCCACGGTCACGGTCTTGTCGTAGCGACGCCGCCGGCGCAGGGCTCCCGTTCGCGCTCAGCCCCGCGTTACAACCCCAGTCCCTCATCCACCCCCAGGTGCACATTCATGGACTGGATGGCGGCGCCGCTCGCGCCCTTGCCCAGGTTGTCCAGGCGGGCGATGAGCACGGCCTGGTCGGCGGCGGCGAAGACGAAGAGGTCCAGGCGGTTGGTGTCGTTGCAGGCCTGCACGTCGAAGAAGCCGTCGGCCAGGGTGGCCGGGTCGCTCAGCGGCATCACGCGCACAAAGCGCTCGCCCGCGTAGTGCGCCAACAGTGCACGGTGCAGCGCGGCGCCGTCGGTGCTGGGGGCCAGTTGCGAGAAGTGCAGCGGCACGGTCACCGCCAGGCCCTTGTAGAACGGGCCGACCACGGGCACGAAGGC
>CAYSOD010000543.1:0-2749 GCA_964432385.1 uncultured Rubrivivax sp. | reverse complement strand
GCGCATCGTGGCGGGGGTCGGCGTGCCGCAGATCACGGCCATCGACAACGTGGCCACGGCCTTGCGCGGCAGTGGCGTTCCCCTGATCGCCGACGGCGGCATCCGCTACTCTGGCGACATTGCCAAGGCGGTGGCGGCTGGGGCCAGCACGGTGATGATGGGCGGCATGTTCGCTGGCACCGAAGAGGCCCCGGGCGAGGTCATCCTCTACCAGGGTCGCAGCTACAAGAGCTACCGCGGCATGGGATCCATTGGTGCCATGAGAGCTGGTTCGGCCGACCGCTACTTCCAGGAAGCCGACGAGGCGGCCAACCCGAACGCCGACAAGCTCGTGCCTGAGGGCATCGAAGGCCGCGTGCCCTACAAGGGCTCCATGGTGGCCATCGTCTACCAGATGGCAGGTGGCTTGAGAGCGTCCATGGGCTACTGCGGTTGTACCAGCATCGAGCAGATGCACGGCAAGGCCGAGTTCGTCGAGATCACCTCGGCCGGCATCCGCGAGAGCCACGTCCACGACGTGCAGATCACCAAGGAAGCCCCCAATTACCGCAGTGAATGAGGCCCCGCCGGTGACCGACCTCGGCGCTTCGCCGGTGGATGACGGCCGTCGACAGGCGGCCATGCCCTTCATCCTCATCACGGTGCTGATCGACATGGTGTCGATCGGGATCATCGTGCCCGTCTTGCCGGCGCTGATCGGTACCTTCAGTGTCTCGCCATCGGACCAGGCGTTCTGGGTGGGCGTGGTCAGCTTCGCCTTTGGCATTGCCAATTTCTTCGGTGCACCGCTGTTGGGGGCGCTGTCCGATGCCTGGGGCCGGCGCAAGGTGCTTCTGCTGGGCTTTTGCGGCCTGGCCTTGAACTTCTTTGCCACGGCCCTGGCCACCAGCCTGTGGATGCTCATTGCAGTGCGACTGCTGGGTGGCGCCATGCAGGCCAACGCGGCCGTGGCCAACGCCTACGTGGCCGACATCACGGCGCCTGAGGGCCGCGCCAAGCGCTTCGGCATGTTGGGCGCCATGTTCGGTCTCGGTTTCATCATCGGCCCCGCGGCGGGTGGCCTGCTGGGCGCCATTGACATCCATCTGCCGTTTTTCGTGGCCGGCAGCCTGTCGCTGCTGAATCTGGCCTACGGTTGGTGGGTTCTGCCGGAGTCGCTGCCGGCTGACAAACGCCGTGTCTTCGAGTGGAAGGCAGCGAACCCCCTGAAGGCCTTCAAGGCCCTGGTGGGGCTGCCGGGCATCGGGCGTGTGGTGGGGGTGATCGCCTGCACGGGCCTGGCACAGGGGGTGCTCTACAACGTCTGGGTTCTGTACAACACGTTCAAGTTCGGCTGGGATACTCAGGCCAACGGCTGGTCACTGGCCGCCGTAGGGGTGGTGTCGGTGGTCGTGCAGGGCTTTTTGCTGGGCAAGCTGCTCAAGCGTTTTCCGCCGCGGCGCCTGGTGGTGATTGGCCTGGTGTCCTCCACGCTGGCGTACTTCTTCTGGGGTGCGGCCACACAGGGATGGATGATGTACGCCGTCATCTTTGCAAACCTGCTCGGATTCACCGTGACGGCCTCCGTGCAGAGCATGGTCTCGGCGGCGGCCGATGCCAAGACCCAGGGCCAAACCCTGGGGTCGGTGAGTTCGCTCAACAGCCTGACGGCCGTGATCGCCCCCCTGCTGGCCTTGCCTTTGCTGATGACGGTGTCGCATCTGCCGCCAGGCGACTGGCGCATTGGCGCGCCGCTGTACTTTGGCGCCGCCTTGCAGTTCATGGCCCTGCTGCTGGCCTGGCTCCACTTCAGGTCAACGAGATGACCCTCCACGACAAGATCCTGATCCTCGACTTCGGCTCTCAAGTCACGCAGTTGATCGCTCGGCGCGTGCGCGAGGCGCATGTCTACTGCGAGATCCATCCCAATGACGTGACGGACGACTTCATCCGCGCGTTTGCGCCCAAGGGCGTCATCCTCTCGGGCAGCCACGCCAGCACCTATGAAGACCATCAGCTCCGCGCCCCCCAGGCCGTGTGGGACCTGGGCGTGCCTGTGCTGGGTATTTGCTACGGCATGCAGACCATGGCGGTGCAACTCGGCGGCGCCGTGCAGTGGAGCGACCACCGCGAGTTCGGCTATGCCGAGGTGCGCGCCAGAGGTCACACGCGGCTGTTTGACGGGATAGAAGACTTCCGCACCGAAGAGGGCCACGGCATGCTCAAGGTGTGGATGAGCCATGGCGACAAGGTCACCGAGTTGCCCCCGGGCTTCAAGCTCATGGCCAGCACGCCCAGTTGCCCCATCGCTGGCATGGCCGACGAGGCGCGCGGTTACTACGCGGTGCAGTTCCACCCTGAGGTGACGCACACGGTGCAGGGCAGGGCCATGCTGGAGCGCTTTGTACTGGGCATCTGCGCCGCCCGTCCTGATTGGGTGATGCGCGATCACATCGCCGAGGCGGTGACCGCCATCCGCGAGCAGGTGGGCGACGAGGAGGTGATCCTGGGGCTCTCAGGCGGGGTGGATTCCAGCGTGGCGGCGGCGCTGATCCACCGAGCCATCGGTGACCAACTCACCTGCGTCTTCGTGGACCATGGCCTGTTGCGCCTGAACGAAGGCGACATGGTGATGGACATGTTTGAGGGCAAGCTGCACGCTCGGGTGGTGCGTGTGGATGCCAGCGAGCTGTTTCTTGGGGAGCTGGCGGGGGTGAGCGACCCCGAGGCCAAGCGCAAGATCATTGGCGCTGAGTTCGTCGAGGTGTTC
>CAYSOD010000542.1:0-2750 GCA_964432385.1 uncultured Rubrivivax sp. | reverse complement strand
GGCGCGATGCCAGTGTGGCCGCCGTGACATCGGTGCCCACGCCCCGGTAGCCGCAGAAGCGACCTTGAGAGTCCACCACCGGCTCGCCGCTGATGCTGAAGTAGCGCATGCTGCCGTCAGCCGCCCTGGCCCCATGCACGATGTCACGGAAGGCTTCCCGCCGCGACAGCGCCTGCGCGTGCCGCTGGCGCACGCGCTCCTCGCACTCGAATCCTTCGAGCTCCTCGGCACTGCGGCCCAGGAGCTCTTGCGTCGGTCGACCGGCGGCCAACGCAGCCCCCTCGGACAAGTAGGTCAGGCGCCCATGCTCGTCGTGCTCCCAGATCCAGTCCGATGACAGAGAGATGAGACTGCGCAAACGCGCCTCGCTCAACCGCAGGGCCTCGGTGCGCTGCAGCACGAGCCGTTCCAGCAGGTGCGGCTCGGGAGGCTCGGGCGTGAGGGTCATCTCGACAATTGTGCAGTCGCCGCGACCATGCGGCAGCCACATCCTCGCAGGTTGCGCGAGAAACTTTCCGCGTATTCCGAAGGTTTTGCTCTCAGTCGTGCTTCAGGGCCACGGTCTTCAGCACCGAAAAGCCGTACAGCGCCTCAAAGCCCTTCTCGCGGCCATGGCCGGAATGCTTCACTCCACCAAAGGGCAGCTCGATGCCGCCACCTGCGCCGTAGTTGTTGATGAACACCTGGCCGCACTGCAGCTTGCGCGCCAGGCGCAGGGCGCGGCTGCCATCGCGCGTCCAGACGCCGGCCACCAGGCCGAAGGGGGTGCCGTTGGCAATCGTCAAGGCCTCGCGCTCGCCTTCGAAGGGGATGACCGCCTGCACCGGGCCGAAGATCTCCTCCTGCGCGATGCGGTGGCTGGGGTTGACGCCAGCCACCAGGGTAGGTGCGACCCAGCAGCCCCCGGGCGGCAGCGTGGCCGGCAGCGGCGCCTGCGCGGCGATGTGCAAACCACTGTCGCGCACCACGTCCAGGTAGCCCTGCACGATCTCGCGCTGGCGCGCCGAGATGACCGGGCCGATGTCCAGGTCGTCCAGGGCCGGGCCGACACGCAGCGCGCGGTAGCGCTCGGCCATGCGCGCCACCACCTCGTCAAAGACGGCGCGCTCCACCAGGATGCGGCTGGCGGCCGAGCAGGTCTGCCCAGCGTTCTGGATGCCGGCGTTCACCAGGAAAGGCAGCGCAGCGTCGAGGTCGGCGTCGGCAAACACGATCTGCGGGCTCTTGCCGCCAAGCTCCAAGGTCACGGGGATCGCGTTCTTCGCCGCGGCCGTCTGGATCAAGGTGCCCACTGCCACCGAGCCGGTGAACGAGATGTGGCGCACATCGCGGTGCGCCGACAGCGCCGCACCCGCCTCCTCACCCAGGCCCGGCACCACGTTCAGCGCGCCAGCGGGCAAGCCGGCAGCGTCGGCGATGCGGGCAAAGGCCAGGGCGGTGAGGCAGGCTTCCTCGGCCGGCTTGAGCACGCAGGCGTTGCCCATGGCCAGGGCCGCGCCCACGCTGCGGCCGATGATCTGCATAGGGTAGTTCCAGGGCACGATGTGGGCCGTCACTCCATGCGGCTCACGCAGGGTGAGCGCGGTGTAGCCGTTGGCGAACGGAATCGTTTCGCCGTGCACCTTGTCAGCGGCACCACCGTAGAACTCGAGATACCGCGCCAGCGCCACGGCGTCGGCCCGGCCCTGCTTCAGCGGCTTGCCCACGTCCAGCGCCTCCAGGCGAGCGAGTTCGTCGGCCTGCTCCAGCACCAGCGCGCTCATCTTCATCAGGAGGCGACCGCGCTCGATGGCGCTCAGCCGGCCCCACGCCCCGGCGCGGTCACCTTCGACACCTCCTTCACCCTCCAAGGCCACCTGCGCGGCGCGCACAGCGGCGTCGATGTCGGCAGCGTTGCCGCGCGCGATGCGGGTGAGCTCGCTGCCATCTGAAGGGTTGACGAGCGGCAGGGTCTGGCCGCTGTCACCGGCGCGCCAGCGGCCGGCGATGAAGACCATGGAAGCGTCGAAAGGCACGGAGTTCATGGACACAGGCGCATCAGAGCAGTCAAAGAGGTTGAGGCATGATAGTTCTCGATGGGCGTGTTTCTCCTCAAACGGTTTGCCACCTTCCTGGCCACCCTGGCGGTGGCCTCGGTGCTGGTGTTCGCCGTGCTAGAGCTCTTGCCGGGCAACGCGGCCGAGGTCATCCTGGGCGACACGGCCACGCCCGAGTCCCTGGCCGCATTGCAGGCCAAGCTCGGGCTGGACCGCCCGCCGCTGCAGCGCTACACCGACTGGGTGGGCGGCCTGCTGCAAGGCCAGACGGCGCAGAGCATCAGCTACGACACCCCCACGGCAGAGCTGATCGCCGAGCGCATGCGCGTGACGCTGCCGCTGGCGGTGCTGTCCATGGCGCTGACGGTGGTGCTGGCGCTGGCCCTGGGCATCTACGCGGCCTCGCGCCACAACGGTTTGGGCGACGTGGGCGTGATGGCAGCCAGCCAGGTGGGCATTGCCATCCCCAACTTCTGGTTCGCCATCCTCCTGATCCTGCTGTTCGCGGTGAAGCTGCAGTGGGTCAGCGCCGGGGGCTTCCCGGGCTGGACCGAAGACGAGGGCGGCGGGCTGTGGGAGGGCCTGCAGGCGCTGATCCTGCCGTCCATCGCACTCGCCCTGGTGCAGGCGGCCATCCTGGCGCGGGTCACGCGCTCGGCCGTGCTGGAGGTGATGCGCGAGGACTTCGTGCGCACCGCGCGCGCCAAGGGCCTG
>CAYSOD010000541.1:0-2751 GCA_964432385.1 uncultured Rubrivivax sp. | reverse complement strand
GGCCTGTACATCGCCGTGCTGGAGGAGGCTTACCGGCGCATGCGGGCCATCGAGGCCGATCTGCACCTGGAAGACCTGCCGCCCGAGGACGCCCTGCGCAAGCTGGTGGGTTTCACCCTGGACTACCAGCGAGCCCACCCGGAGTTCATCCGCCTGGTCATGACGGAGAACATCCACCGCGGCGAGTACCTGCGCCAGAGCAGCGAGATCCAGCAATTGAACGTGCCCGCCATCCAGGGACTGCGCTCGGTGTACGAGCGCGGGGTGGCTGCCGGGGTCTTCCGCGTCGGCCTGGACCCGGTGGACCTGCACATGTCCATCAGCGCGCTGAGCGTATTCAACATCGCCAACCGCCACACCTTCTCGCTCATCTTCCAGCGCGACTTCGACTCGCCTGAGTCCATCGTTGCGCGGCGCGACAGCGTCATCGAGATGATCGTTCGTTTCGTGCGCCGCTGACCTTGGGCCAGCGCGCCTGGGCGCACTTTGCGCTTCACACATTTCTTTGCGCCACCAGCGCCCCCAGTGCATTACGGGTTTTCCCGAATGACACAAAACTAACTGGTTCGTACATTATGGTTTCCATGGGGTTGGGATGCTTGGGAAACTGATCGACGGCTACTGCCGCTTGCTGACTGGGGTCATCGTGGCGCTCTTGGGCGGCATGGTGGTGCTGGTCTTCGGCAACGTGGTGCTGCGGTATGCGCTCAACAGCGGCATCACCGTGTCTGAGGAGCTGTCACGCTGGTTCTTCGTCTGGATGACCTTCCTCGGGGCCGTCATCGGCCTGCGCGAGCACGCCCACCTGGGCACCGACTTGCTGATCGGTCGCCTGGGCCGCACCGGCAAGCGAGCCTGTCTGGTGGTGTCGCAGCTGCTCATGTTGTGGGTGACCTGGCTCATCTTTCAGGGCAGTCTGGCGCAGACCCGCATCAACTGGGCGGTCGAGGCCCCGGTATCCGAGCTGTCCATGGCCTGGCTGTCGGGCGTGGGCCTGGTGTTCGCGGTGCTCACCGCGCCCATGCTGCTGCTGGACCTGTGGCGCACCATGACCGGGCAGATCGAGGACGCCGATCTTGTGATGGTCCAGGAAAGCGAGGACCTGGCCCACGTCACCCCCGTGGACGCACCCGCCCCAGCTGACGCGTCCCGGTCGGCCCGCTCCTGACCCGCTAGACAGTCCAGGACGAGCCGCCATGACCCTCTTCGTCTTCCTTGCCTCCCTGCTGCTGGCCATGGCGCTGGGTGTGCCCATCGCCTATGCCCTGCTGGTGTCGGGTGTGGCGCTGATGGTGCACCTGGACAACTTCGACGCCCAGATCCTGGCGCAGAACCTGGTGGAAGGCGCAAACAGCTTCCCGTTGCTGGCCGTGCCCTTTTTCATGTTGGCCGGCGAGATCATGAACGTGGGCGGCCTGTCCAAGCGCATCGTGGTGTTTGCCGGCGCGCTGGTGGGTCACGTGCGCGGCGGCCTGGGCTATGTGGCCATCCTGGCGGCCGTGATGATGGCCGCGCTGTCGGGCTCCGCTGTGGCCGACACGGCCGCGCTGGCCTCGCTGCTGCTGCCCATGATGATCGCCGCAGGCCATGACCCTGCGCGGTCGGGTGGCCTCATCGCCTCGGCCGGCATCATCGCGCCCATCATCCCGCCGTCCATCGGCTTCGTGATCTTTGGCGTGGCCGGCGGCGTGTCGGTCAGCAAGCTGTTCATGGCCGGTATCGCCCCGGGCCTGATGATGGGGGTGGCCATCGCGTTCACCTGGTGGCTGGTCGCCCGCAAGGAGGGCACCACACCGCCACCCAAGGCCACCTGGGCCGAGCGCGCCGCCGCCTTCCGCCAAGCCACCTGGGCGCTGGTGCTGCCCGTGATCGTGCTGGTGGGCCTGAAATTCGGTGTCTTCACGCCCACGGAAGCCGCGGTCGTGGCAGCGGTCTACGCGCTGCTCGTGTCCACGCTCGTGTACCGCGAGCTGAAGTGGCGCGACCTGTACGCCGTGTTCGCCGCCGCGGCCAAGACCACCGCCGTGGTGATGTTCCTCGTGGCGGCGGCCATGGTCAGCTCCTGGCTCATCACGATTGCGCAAATCCCGGCGCAACTGGTCACCCTGCTGGAGCCGCTGCTGGACGACCCGAAGCTGCTGATGTTCGCCATCATGGTGCTGGTGATGCTGGTGGGCACGGCCATGGACATGACGCCCACCATCCTCATCATGACGCCCGTGCTGATGCCCGTGGTCAAGGCCGCGGGCATCGACCCGGTCTACTTCGGCGTGCTGTTCGTGATGAACAACGCCATTGGGCTGGTCACCCCCCCTGTGGGCACGGTGCTCAACGTGGTGGCCGGCGTGGGCAAGCTCAAGATGGACGCGGTGACCAAGGGCGTGGTGCCTTTCATGATCGCCGAGTTCGCGCTGATGTTTCTGTTCGTTCTCTTTCCGCAGCTGGTCACCGTGCCGGCCAAATGGTTCTATTGACCTCAACCCTCGTAAACAGGAGACACCTCATGAAGCGACTGTTCATCCAGACCTTGCTGACTTCCGTGGCCGTGGCGGCCCTGGGCCTTGCTGGCGCGGCCCACGCGCAAGACATCAAGGAGCGCACCATCAAGTTCGGCACGGTGGGCGCAGAGAACCACCCGTCCGTGCCCGGCATGAAGAAGTTCAAGGAGCTGGTGGAGGCGCGCTCTGGCGGCAAGATCAAGGTCAATCTGTTCTACAACGGCACCCTGGGCAGCGACCAGGCCGTGGTCAC
>CAYSOD010000540.1:0-2769 GCA_964432385.1 uncultured Rubrivivax sp. | reverse complement strand
CCCTGGCCTACCAGATCGGCGGCCTGAAGTTCCGCGAACTGCGCCAGCGCGCACAGGCGCGGCTGGCAGGGCGTTTCAACCTGCGCCAGTACCACGACCAGTTGATGGCCACTGGCGCCGTCACCCTGCCGGTGCTGGAGGAGGCGATGGACGCCTGGCTGGACCGCCATGCCGCTTGACCCCGCCACGGGGGTTCACTTCGAGGTGCACGGGCCGGCAGGCGGGCGGCCCCTGCTCATCACCCTGCCCCTGATGGCCTCGTTCGGTGAGATCTTCGGCCGCGAGGTCGAGCCCGTGCTGCAGGGCTATCTGGAGCGTCTGACCGACCGCTACCGGGTCCTGTTGGTGGACTACCCCGGCATCGGCCGCAGCCGCGACATCGCGCCCCAGGCGCTGACGGCCGCTCGCGTCTGCGCTGACCTGCTAGGCGTGACCCGCGCGGCGGGCTTCGAGCGGTTCAGCTACTGGGGCTATTCCTGGGGCGGCAATGTCGGGCTGCAGTTGGCCACATGCACCGACCGGCTGGATGCCCTGGTGGTGGGCGGCTGGCCGGCGCTGGGGGCGCCCTATGCAGAGCTGCTGGTCGCTGCGCGCTTGAAGCTGCCGAACCCCGAGCCCTCCTCGCTGAAGGTGCTGCGCCGCCCGGCCCAATATGCGCAGTGGATCGAGTACGGCCAGAGCATCGCGCACTGGTCTGAGGGCGACGCCGTCGCCAGCATCCGCTGCCCCCGGATGAACGTGTATGGCGGCGAGGGTGACCTGGTCGAGGCCGGCGTGCCGGTGCCGATCGCCTCCTGCATCCGCGAGCACCGCAACGAGCTCGAGGCCCTGGGCTGGCGGGTTCACGAGATTGCCGGGCACGGCCACGCGCTGTGTATGCTGCCCGAGGTTGCCGTGCCGCCCGTGCGCGCGTTTCTTGACGAGGTCTTGCCTTGAGCGCCCCAGACCCCCACCCTGGGTTGTCGGCTGACGCGCAGGCCTTGCTGTCGCCCTGGCCGGGGCCCTGTGGTGGGTTGCCGCCGTACAACCGCGCGACGCCCGCCGCGCTGCAGGAGGCGCTGCCGGTGGCCGTCCAGGCCAAAAGGGACGCGGTGCGTGCGATCGCGGACAACCCTGCCGCGCCCACCTTCGACAACAGCGTGGCTGCGCTGGAAGATGCTGGCCGTCGCTTGCGCGACCTGCATGCACTGGCCATGTCCGTGGCCACCACCGCCGGCGTGGGCGAGATGCCGGCGGTGGCCCAGCGCCTCGCGCCGCTGGTTCCGGCGCTGGAACTGGACATCGCCCACGACCGCGCCCTCTTCGCCCGCATCGACGCCGTCTGGCAAACCCGGGACAGCGCCCCCCTGGACCCGCAGCAACGGCGCATGACCGAAGTGCTGCGCACCCGCATGCTGCGCGCCGGTGTGGCCCTGGCCGACGAAGCAAAGGCGCGCCTAAAGGCGATCAACACCCGCCTCGCGGAGCTGTCGTCACGGTTCAACCGCCACCTCCTGGCCGAACACGAGCAGCAAGTGCTCTGGCTGCACACCGAGGCCGACCTGGCCGGCCTGCCCGAGGCGCAGCGACGGGCAGCCGCAGAGGCCGCTCAGGCGCGCGGTCGCCCGGGCGCGTGGGCTATCCCCATCCAGCGGCCTGCGATCTGGCCCTTTCTCACGCACTCGACCCGGCGCCACCTGCGCGAGCAGGCCTGGCGCCTGTGGACCCAGCGTGGGGCCAATGAAGGCCCGCAAGACAACCGCCCGGTGGTGGCCGAGATGCTGCAGCTGCGCGGTGAGCGGGCCCGTCTGCTGGGCTTTGCCAGCCATGCGCACGCGGTGCTGGCCGACCGCATGGCCGGCACACCGGAGAAGGCGCTGGAGTTGATGCGCCGGACCTGGCAGACGGTGCTGAAGGCCACGAACCGCCAGATCCAGGACATGCAGGCCCTGGCGGAAGCCGAGGGCGCGAACTTCACGCTCGCGCCCTGGGACCGGCTGCACTTTGCCGAGAAACTCCGCCGCCAGCGCTTTGAATTGGATGGCGACCACCTGATGCAGCATCTGCCGCTCGATGGCGTGGTGCAGGCCCTGTTCTGGGCCGCCGGGCGCGTGCACGGGTTGGCCTTTCGCGAACTGCAGGGTGTGCCCGTGCTGCATCCGAGCGTGCAAGTGTTCGAGGTGCTTCGCGGTGACGAGGGCGTTGGCGTGCTCTACCTCGACCTCTTTCAGCGCCCAGGCAAGGCGCACGGATCGCACCAGGCCCGGCTGCGGGCCGCCGAACACTTCAAGGGCCCCGTGCGTCCCGTATCGAGCATCGTCTCCGGCGTCCCCGCGCCGCCCGAGGGACAGCCGGCGCTGCTGCCCTGGGAGTACGCCAACGTGCTGTTCCACGAGTTCGGACACGCGCTGCACATGCTGCTGGACGGGACTCGTTATCCCTCACTCGGCAGCCTGGCCGTGGCCTGGGACCTGGTGGAACTGCCCTCGCTGCTCAACGAGTACTGGCTGCGCGACCGCGAACTGCTGCACCGCTTTGCCCGCCACCACGCCACGGGTGAGCCCCTGCCCGAGGCGATGATGGACCGCCTGGAGGCCAGCCTGAAGGCCGACCGCATCTTCAGCGTGAACCTGGACTACCTGGGTGCCGCCATCGTGGACATGGAGCTCCACCTGCTGGCCGACGGCAGCGGCCAAGACATCGACGCGGCGGCAGTGGAGCAGCGCACGCTCGAAGCGCTGGGCATGCCCGCCTGCTGGGACCTGGTGCTCTACGCCACCCACAGCGTGC
>CAYSOD010000539.1:0-2781 GCA_964432385.1 uncultured Rubrivivax sp. | reverse complement strand
CCCATGATCGAGGCCACGGTCACGCTGCTGCAAGACTACCTGCGCGACGACTCCCCCCCAGTGGCCCGCAACATCGTGGTCCCCGGCGAGTTGATCGTGCGCGACTCGGCCCGGCGACCCCCTATCCCCAGCACATAGACAGGCCCGCATGAAAGGCTTCGACCCCGAGTTCCAGGACCTGGACCAGTACATCCGCGTCATCACCGACCGCATCTGGGAGGGGCGCAGGGTCGATGACATCCACCGCTACTACGGTCAGGGCTGCGTGGTCGAAACGCCTTCGGCGGTCAGCGTGGGCGTGCAGCCGGTGATCGATGGCACCTGGGCCACGCTGAAAGCCTTTCCGGACCGACGCCTGCTGGCAGAGGACGTGATCGTCTCTGGCAACGACGAAGAGGGCTTTCTCTCTTCACACCGCATCTTCAGCCCGATGACGCATGCAGGTCCGGGGGCCTTTGGCGCGCCAAGTGGGCAAGCGGTGCATGTGCGCACCATCGCCGACTGCGTTTGCGTCGGCAACCGCATCGTTCATGAGTGGCTGGTGCGCGACCAGGCTGCCATCGCCCGGCAGATCGGGCTGTCCGCACGCGAGTTGGCCGAGCGTTGGCTGCTCACGGCGGGTGGTTGGTCCAAGCCGGTGGCGCCACCACCCCCTGGCCGTTACCGTTCAGCGGTCGACAACTCGGCGTTGGCACAGTCCTACGCCAGCGCCTTCCTGGCCCGGTGGACGGGCCGCACAGGCTCTGATGTCTCGTCGCTGTACGCCTCGGACGTCATCGCCGCCCTGCCGGGCGGAGAGCGTGCGGTGGGCGCCTCGGCGCTGGCTGCCTTCTGGGCCGGCATGGCCCAGGCCCTGCGCGGCGCAGAGCCGGCGATCGAGCACCTGACACTGAGCGACAGGCCAGGGCGCGCCACGCCCTTGGCCATGCGATGGCGCGTGCAGACACGGCACACCGGCGACGGCCGCTATGGCCGCGCCACCGGGCACAGCGTGGAAGTCATGGGTATCACGCACGCAGAGCTCGAAGCGGGACGGGTGGTCCGTGAATGGCACCTGATCGATGACGTGGCGATTTGGATGCAAGTCCTCGGCCGGCGGGACTGAAGCCATGGCCAGGATTGAACTTGAGGGAGTGGGCAAGCGCTGGGGCTCCTCCATCGCTGTCGAGCCGATGTCGCTGGACATTGCTGACGGCGAGTTCCTGGTGCTGCTGGGTCCGTCCGGTTGCGGCAAGACGACGACCATGCGCATGGTGGCAGGGCTGGAGGACCCCACCGAGGGCGAGATCCGCATTGGTGGCCGCCGTGTGAACGAGGCCGAGCCCAAGGACCGGGACGTGGCGATGGTCTTCCAGAGCTACGGCCTGTATCCCAACATGACGGTGGCCGAGAACATCGGCTTCCCATTGAAGATCCGCGGCATGCCATCCGAGCAGGTGGTGCAGGCGGTGGCCCAGGCTGCGGCCAAGGTCGAGTTGACTGACTTCCTCAAGCGCCGTCCCCGAGAGCTTTCGGGCGGCCAGCGCCAGCGGGTTGCCTTGGCCAGGGCGATCGTCCGCCGCCCGTCTGTGTTTCTGATGGACGAGCCCCTGTCCAATCTCGACGCACAGTTGCGCGTGAGCATGCGGGTGCACCTCAAGCATTTGCACCACGAGCTAGGCGTGACCACCCTCTACGTGACACACGACCAGGTCGAGGCCATGACGCTGGCAGACCGGGTGGTGGTGATGAGCAAGGCCCGCATCCAGCAGGTGGGCACGCCCGAGCAGATCTACAACGAGCCGGCCAACTTGTTTGTGGCGGGCTTCGTGGGCTCGCCGTCGATGAACCTGCTGGAAGGCTCATTGAAGGATGGCGTGTTCACTTCACCTGATGTGCGCGTGACAGGCTTTGGGCAGGCGACGCATGCGGCTGCCGTACTGGGCGTGCGCGCCGAGGATGTCCTGGTTGGCCAGGTCGAAGGCGCAGACCTGGTCAGAGAAGTCTTCTCCTTCGAACTCACCGGTGACGCCACGCTGGTGACCGTCCGCGTGGGAGAGCGCCTGTTGACCGCTCGTGCGGCCAAGGAGTTTCGAGCGACCGTAGGCCAACGGGTGGGACTGACCTTGCGCCCTGCTCAATGCCACCTTTTCGACACCACCACGCAGGCTCGCCTGCGTTGGACTGCCTGAGCCGAACCACGACGGGCCTCCCCAGTCCCATCCATGCAAGAACCTGGAGAACCTGCAAATGCACTCCCCGCGATCGCTTCTGGTGTACGCCATCCTGGCCGTCGCCGCGCTGCCGGCCTGGGCCTCCTGCCCTGACATCAAGGGGCAAGGCGAGTTCAGCTTCATCGGTAACTCATTTCCTGCCGTGACCCATGTGGCGCGGCAGATCGAGGCCTGCGCCCGCCCGGGGCTGAAGGTGGCCTTCAAGATCACGCCTCAGGCTCGCGAGGAGACGGAACGTGCCTTTGCGTCGGGCAAGTCCCCGTTCAGTGGCGCCACGGTCTCGATGGGGGAGTTCGTCAAGTTTCAGAGCCTGGGGCAACTGCAGCCCATGACCGACCTGGTGGATAAGTACCGAACCCGTTACCGCCTGGAAGAGGGGATGCTGATTCGGGTCAACGGCCAAGTCATGGCGGTGGCCTTCATGCAGAACGCCCAGAACCTCTTCTACCGCAAGGACCTCTTCGACAAGCACGGCATCAAGGTGCCCACCACCTATGCCGAGATGCTGCAGGCGGCCGCCACCCTCAAGGCGAAGGAGCCGAGCCTCGAGCATCCGATCGCTCAGACC
>CAYSOD010000538.1:0-2781 GCA_964432385.1 uncultured Rubrivivax sp. | reverse complement strand
ACGGGCGAGCAGGTCTACCAGGCCGTGTGCGGTGCCTGTCACAACAGCGGCGCGGCCGGTGCACCCAAGCTGGCCGACGCGGGCGCCTGGGCGCCCCGCATCAAGACCGGCTATGACGCCCTGCTGAACTCTGCGCTCAAGGGCAAGGGCGCCATGGGCGCCCAAGGCGGCGGCGACTACTCCGACATCGAGATCGGCCGCGCCGTGGTGTACATGTCCAATCAGGCCGGCGCCAAGTTTGCCGAGCCGGCAGCCCCCGCACCGGCGCCTGCGGCCAGCGCGACGAAGTGACGCGCGGCTGAGTCTTGCGCTCGTCCCGCCCGCTCAGGGGCGGGGTGTGCGCTGAAAACCAAAGCGCGCCGGAATCTCCTGCGCCAGCAGTTCCTGCGGCACCCACCGCCCGGCCTCCACCGCCTCGGCGGCCGCGAGCATGTCCAGGCTGTGCACCAGACCGAAAGCCGGACCCACGCTGGCCAGGGTGCAAAACAGGTACAGCCGGCCCTCCTCATCCAGCCAGGCGTCGAGCACCTCCTGCGCCGGCTCGCCCGTGTGGGCCGTCACCTGCCATTCACCGGCCTTCTGCGGGTGGGGCTGCACCCGCCACACGTAGGGTGTGGCCTCCAGATCCACGTAGACGCGCTGCGGCCCGTTCTGGAAGTAGGCGCCGCCCTGCTCGTCGCGCAGGTAGTTGCGGTGGATGAACTCGCGCAGCTTCTCGTGACGGATGACGCTGCCCTTGACCTGCGGAAACGCGCCCGCGGCCTGCACCCGCTCGTCGCGCATGTACCAGTCGCCCCGCGCATCCAGCGCGAGCCAACCGTGGCAGTGGGGCACGTTGGGCCACTTGCGCAGCGCCGCTTCGACGATGGGGTCCATCGGCTGAGCTTACGCGAAGGGCGGCGAAGACGGGCCGTCCCAGGGTCTAAGTTGGGGCCGTGCACGCTTCAGTGCTGCGCGAGCCAGTCCAGCACGGCGCGCGGCATGGCCTGCAGATGGCCAGGCGGCGCCCCGCTGGCAAAGCCGACGTGCCCGCCCTGCGCGGGCTGCCACAGCTCCAGGTGGCCCACGTGTCCGGGACGCGGCAGGCTGTGGGCGGGGATGAAGGGGTCGTTGCGCGCGTTGACGGCCAACGCCGGGATGCGAATGCGCGACAGGTGGGGCTTGGCCGCCGCGCGGGCCCAGTAGTCGTCCGTGCCGGCAAATCCGTGCAGCGGGCCGGTGAAGACGTCGTCGAATTCCCACAGCGTGCGCGCCGCACGCAGGCGCTGGCCGTCGAAAAGGCCCGGGTGCTGCGCCAGCTTGGCCAGCGCCTTGGGCTTCATGGTGGCCAGGAACATGCGGGCGTACACCTGCCGGTTGAAGCCGCGATCGATGGCCTTGCCCGCAGCAGCCAGGTCCAGGGGCGAGCACACAGAGACCACCGCACGGGCCCAATGCGCTGCCGACTCGCCGGCCTCGGCAGCCCAACGCATGAGCGCGTTGCCGCCCAGCGAAATGCCCACCACGAGAAGCGGCGCGTGTGACCGCGTCCGCAGCCGCGCCAGGATCCAGGCGATCTCTTCAAAGTCTCCAGAGTGATAGGCCCGAGGCGCGCGGTTGAGCTCACCCGAGCAGCCGCGGAAGTGCGGCACAGCATAGGTCCATCCCCGGCGGCGCGCCTCGTCCGCCATGGCCAAGCTGTAGTGACCGGTGGAGGATCCTTCGAGCCCGTGGAACAGCACCAGCAGCGGCCGCGACGGCGCTGGGCTTGCCTCCGTGCCCGACGCAGACTCGAATGCGAAGTCCACGTCGATGAAGTCGCCATCGGGCGTGTCCCAGCGCTCGCGCCGGAACACCGGCGCCGGGCCCTGGTGCGCGCGCGCCAGCCGTGCCGCCCAGATGGTCTGGAGATTGCCACCAGGCAGCCACCGCGGGCTGCGGAACGAGGCGAGCCCCGCAGCGCCCTCGGGGCTCAGGCTCGGAGACACGCCAGCGTGCGCGCGCTCGGGCACATCAGTGGGCGCCGGCCGTCGGGCGCTCAATGCAGCAGCGAGGGGGTCTCGCCAATGACCGGCGGCTGCTCGCCCACGCTGCCCGGGCTGGCATGGTGCACCACCAGGCGCCATCCCTGCTCGGTCTTCAGGTACACGTTGGTGGCCAGCACCCAGGCCGTCTGCGTGCCCTCAGCCGAAGTGATGGTGATGCGCTCGGCCAGGTGGTGCACGGCCGTGGTCATGGTGTGCAGACGGTGCACCTGCTCCGGCGCGACCGGAATGCCGCCATTGGCAAAGATGTTGTCGAAACTCGCGCGTATGGCCGAAGCGCCGACCAGGCGCGGGCCCCCTGGGTGCACGCAGGCGATCTCGTCGTCATCCGCCCACACGCCCATCAGCCGCTCGATGTCCCCGCTTTGCAAGGCCTCATAGAACTGGGCCTCGGTGTCCTCGGGCGAGGCCATCAAGGCAACGGGCGGCGGCTTCTGGTGCAGGGGCACGGACCTGGCGTCAATGAGGAGCGTGCAGCTGCTCGCCGGACTTCAGGCGGTAGGCGGTGCCGCAATACGGGCACACGCCCTCGCCCTGGTGCGTCAGGTCGATGAAGACGCGGGGGTGGTTGCTCCACAACGGCATCTTTGGGTGGGGGCATGGAATCACCCCCGGGCCCTGCAGTTCCGCGGCGGACAGCTCAACAACCGACCTGGGGGCTTTGTTGCTCATGGGTGGGGCCTTCTGCGAAGACGGGCAGCCAGCGGGCGGGCGTGGCGAGGGCCTCAGCCGGCCACGGGCGTGAGCCAGTGGGCGT
>CAYSOD010000537.1:0-2783 GCA_964432385.1 uncultured Rubrivivax sp. | reverse complement strand
CCCGCTGCCGCAGGCACTCGATGCCGCGCGCGGGGCGCGATTCCTGTACCTGCTGCCCAACTACCAGAACCCCACGGGCCGCTGCCTGCCCGCGGCGCGGCGCCTCGCCCTGGCCGCGCGCGCCGCCGAGATCGGCCTGCCCATCGTCGAGGACAACCCCTATGGCGACCTGTGGTTTGACGAGCCGCCGCCCGCGCCGGTGTCGGCCGCCGCTGGCGAGGGGGCGGTGTACCTGGGCAGCTTCTCCAAGGTGCTGGCGCCGGGCCTGCGCCTGGGCTACGTGGTGGCGCCGCGTGCCCTCTACCCCAAGCTGCTGCAGGCCAAGCAGGCGAGCGACCTGCACACCCCCGGCTTCAACCAGCGCGTGGTGCACGAGGTGGTGAAGAGCGGCTTCCTCAAGGCGCACGTGCCCACCATCCGCGCGCGCTACAAGGCGCAGCGCGACGCCATGGCCGCCGCCCTGCAGACGCACCTGCCCTCAGGCTGCCGCTGGCGCGCCCCTGTGGGCGGTATGTTCTTCTGGGTGGAACTGCCCGAGCACCTGGACGCCACGGCCCTGCTGCCTCAGGCAGTGGAGGCTGGCATGGCCTACGTGCCCGGCAGCTCTTTCTTTCCCCAGGGCGGCCACGCCAACACCCTGCGCTTGAGCTTCGTGACCGTGCCGCCCGAGCGCATTGCCGAGGGTGTGGCGGCGCTGGGGCGGGTGTTGAGGGCTGTGACGGAGCCGGCATCAGACTGGTCAACTAACTAGTCAGGTTCAGGGGGTTCAACCATGCAGACATGGCCTGTACAGGACGCCAAGGCACGGTTCAGTGAGTTCCTCGAGACCTGCCTGGCCGACATCGTCGAGATCCAGTCCGGTATCGAGAATCACGCGTGAGCAGGACGCGACCAAGGCATCGGAAATCGAAGTCTGAAGCGATGGCCGAGCTCCGCGCCGGCAAGGACAAGGCCTCCAACGCCCTCGTCGGGCAGGTGATGAAGGCCAGCAAGGGCAATGCCAACCCGGCGCAGGCCGGGGAACTGCTGCGGCGCAAGCTGGGGTGAGACGGCGCGAGTAGACTAAGGCCACTGAACCAGATCCGGCCGAGCCATGGACATCGTCAACATTCACGAAGCCAAGACCCATCTGTCGCGACTGGTCGAGAAGGCGGCACGAGGAGAGGGATTCGTCATCGCCAAGGCCGGCAAGCCCATGGTCAAGGTGGTGCCGCTGGACGCACCCGAACCCGCGCAGCGTTCCCGTCTGGGCTTCCTGAAAGGGGCGGTGCAGGTGCCTGACGACTTTGATCGCATGGGACACGAGGCCATCGAAGCCCTCTTCGGCGGCCACGCGTGAACCTGCTGCTGGACACCCACCTGCTGCTGTGGGCGGCCGGTTCGCCCCAGCGCCTGTCCGCGCGGGCGCGCGAAATGTTGCTGGATCCCGTCAACGCCTTGGTGTTCAGTACTGCCAGCCTCTGGGAGGTGGCGATCAAGCGCAGCCTCGGGCGCGATGATTTCATCGTCGACGCGCGCGTGCTGCGGCGCGGCCTGCTCGACAACGGTTATGCCGAACTGCCCGTGCTCGGCCCACACGCACTGGCGGTCGGACAACTCCCGGCACTGCACAAAGACCCCTTCGACCGCCTCCTCCTGGCCCAGGCTCAGGTCGAAGGCATGACGCTGCTGACCGCAGATGAAGCGGTCGGGCGCTACGGATCCCCTGCGCTGCAGGTGTGAGACCGCCTGCCCCGTCGGGCGCGGGAACCGACCTGCACGAGGGCCTGGAGGCGCGCGACGTGCGCGGCCAAGGCCTGTCGGGCATCGACCTCAAGCGTGCTGGCACACCACTGCCGGAGATCGTCTCCGAGCCCGGCACACGCTGCGTGGCCGCCGCTAGAGTACTCGCGCGGCACGCGCTTGGTCATGTGGCTGAACCGCCGCAGAGAGGCTCCCGATGCGCACGATGGTGTCGCCCGGCTCGATGGTTCGCTCGCTTTGTGCGACGGCGACGACGACCAGCCCGTCGTCCTGGGGTTGCGCTCGGAAGGGGAGCAGCCGCTCGCCGCGCGCAAGGGCGGCTTCGAGATCCTCTCGGGGAACTGGCTGGATGTAGTGGTCTGACCGGTATCCCGCCTGCAGTTCCATCACCAGCGGAAGGAACTGGCGCCGCGTCATCGGCCGGTCGATCGAAGCCTTCAGCCTGTCGGCGAGCCCGCGGATCGCGTTCTTCGAGACGCGAAGGTAGGGGTTCGGGTTGGTCCGTTCGTGCAGGGAGACGGTCGCGTCGAGGTCGGCGCGCAGCGCCTCAGACGGGTGAACCTGCGCGATCTGCTCCGGGGTGGGTCTCGGGGCTGCCTGTAGGGGTTTTGGATGAATGTCGACCGCGAGCAGCCGCTTGACAAGGCGATGACTGCCGTGGCGGCGAGGGCCGTGAAGACCCGCCATGCGGCGATTCGGCGTAGACAGCGGCGGGGCGCGCCATGTTGTGCTGTGGACATAGGTCTCGCTTCGTCAGCCCGGGTGCACGGCCCCTGGATTCTCTTGGCTTGAGATGACTACCTGCCACAGGTTCCGCATCGCTGCTCGAGGCACACCCTGCACGGGTGGTCAAACGTCAGCTCGGGGCGGCAACGATCGCAGAAAGCTGTCAATAAGGGCGGTGGTCTGTTCAGGCGCATCCACCACCGAGATGTGCGCGGTGTCCAGCACCTCAAACCGGCCTTGCGGCAAGGCGGCGGCCGCGCTGCGCAGGCCCTCCAGGGGGTACATCCCGTCATGACGGCCGGCGACGAACAGGG
>CAYSOD010000536.1:0-2786 GCA_964432385.1 uncultured Rubrivivax sp. | reverse complement strand
AGGCGTGCTCCAGGGCCACCACGCCGTCCACGTTGGGATACCGTGGCAGCAGTTCACGGCGAATGCGCTCCACCGCCACCTCCAGAACGCCGGCCACGCACTGCACCGTGGTCGTGATGGCCAGCAGGTTGCGCGTGCCTACCGAGCCATCGGGGTTGCGGTAGCCCTGGAAGGTGTAGCCCTTCAACGGCTCGACGTCGGGCGCGCGGGCTGTGGCCATCGGCAGGCCCTCCAGACCGCGCGCCGGTGGCATGCGCAGCACCCGCTCGTGCACCCAGCTGCCCGCCGGCAGGGCGCGCAGGGCGTGGCCGATGGTCACGCCGTAGCGCGTGACAGCGCCGCCCTCAAGGATGTCCACCAGCGCCACCTTGTGCGCCTGGGGGATACGTTCGCGCAGCACCAGCCCTGGAGCGACATCGCTCAAGCCCATGCCAGCGGGCAGCCCACCCTCATTGCCAACGATGGCCACGTTGTCGGCCGGGCGCATGCGCACCAGCACGGGGGCCTGGGTGGGCAGTTCGGTCGCGTTCATGGACCGACGGTGTCGCGGGCACGCGGCTGGAGCAGACCTGCGCGCGTCAGCCGCCTGAGAGGGTCAGTCACGCCGCCCCCTGCACGTTCACATGCAGCGCATACAAACCGTGACTGGCGGCCATGAACAGGCGGTTGCGGTGCCTCCCGCCAAAGCACACGTTGGCGCAGCGCTCCGGCAGGTGGATGTGGGCGATGGCCTGGCCTTGGGGCGTGAAAACGCGCACCCCGTCCAGGGCAGCCGGGTCGGCCCCCATCGAGCCGTCGCTGCCCCAGCCGCACCACAGGTGGCCCTTGACGTCGACGGCAAAGCCGTCAAGGGCCCCGGGGCCTTGGGCATCCACGACGAGGCGCTTGTTCGACACGGCGCCGTCCGGCCCCACGTCATAGCCCCAGATCAGCCGATGTGGCTTGGCGCGGCTTTCCACCACGTACAGCACAGAGCCGTCGGGCGAGAAGGCCAGACCGTTGGGGCCGGCGAGGTCGGTGATCATGGCTTGGAGACGGCCCGTGGCTGGATTCAGCCTGAACACGCCCTGGAAAGGCAGTTCGGGTTCCGCCGGCTCGCCTTCCCAGAAGCCGTGGATGCCGAACGGCGGGTCGGTGAACCACAGCGCGCCGTCGCGGGCGCAGACGATGTCGTTGGGCGAGTTCAGCCGCCGGCCCTCGAAGCGATCGGCCAGTACCGTGACTGAGCCGTCATGTTCGGTGCGGGTGATTCGCCGCGTGAGGTGCTCACAGCTGACCAGCCGGCCTTGCAGGTCCCTCGTATGTCCGTTGGCGTTGTTCGAAGGCTGGCGGAACACGCTCAGCGCGCCGGAGCACTCGTCCCAGCGCAGGATGCGGTTGTTCGGGATGTCCGACACCAGCAGGTAGCGCCCATCGCCAAACCACACCGGCCCCTCGGCCCAATGCATGCCGGTGGCGAGCAGCTCCACCGATGCGCTGAACAGCCGAAGCGGCAGGAAGGCGGGGTCCAGCACCTCGACCGCTGGGTCGGGGTAGCGCAGGCCCAGGGGCTTGGAGGTGGCGGGGGGCAGGGGGGTCATCGCGGGGTCCATCGCGTGATGTTGGGCGCTGGGTTCAGCTTGTCTTGGTGTGGAGTTCAGCTTGCAGCGTGTGTGCCTGGCGCTATTTCACCAGCCCCGGCAGCCAGGTGGAGAACGCCGGCACGTAGGTGACAAGCGCCAGGCACAGGCCCAGCGCGCCGTAGAACGGCCAGATCGAGCGCATCACCTGCCCGACCGATACGCCGCCAATGGCGCAACCCACGAACTGGACCGTGCCTACGGGGGGCGTGTTCAGGCCCAGCGCGCAGTTGATCAGCATCACCACGCCGAATTGCAGTGGGTCCATGCCGAATTGCATCGCAATGGGCATGAAGATGGGCGTGCAGATCAAGATGGTAGGGGCCATGTCCAGGAAAGTGCCCAGCACGAACAGCAGCACGTTGATCATCAGGAAGATGACCCAGGGCTCGGTGGACACGGCCTTCATCAACTCGCCTGTTTTCTGCGGTACCTCGTAGAGCGCGAGGAAGTAGCCGAAGGCGGCCGAGATGCCGATCAACAGCAGGACCACGCCGGTGGTCTTGCAGGCCTTGGCGCAGGCCTTGAGAAAGTGCGCCCAGCTGAGCGAGCGGTAGACGAACACGGTGATCAGCAGGGCCCAGGCCACTGCGATGGAGGCTGACTCCGTGGCGGTGAAGGCGCCGCTCAGGATGCCGCCCAGGATGATCACCACCACCAGCAGGCCCGGCAGTGCGGCGGCCAGGGCTATGGCCACCGCGCTCCACCCAGGGAAGGCGCCGTGCGTGGGGTAGCCGCGCTTCCGGGCCACCCACCAGGCTGCGCCCAAGTTGCACAGGGTCAGCAGCAACGCGGGAATGAGTCCCGCCAGGATGAGCCCCAGCACGCTGACCGAGGCGATGCCCGAGGTGGCCAGCGTGAAGAGGATCAGGTTGTGCGAGGTGGGCATCAGCGCACCCACCAGTGCGGCGTGGGTGGTGACGTTGACCGCGTAGTCGGCGTCGTAACCCTCCTTCTTCATCAGCGGGATCATCACCGAGCCCATGGCCGAGACGTCCGCCACGGGCGAGCCCACCACACCACCAAACAAGGTGCAGCCCAGCACGTTGCTCATGCCCAAGCCGCCACGCACATGCCCTACCAGGCTGTTGGCCAAGCGCACGATGCGCTCGGCAATACCGCCGTAGAGCATGAGCTCGCCGGCAAAGACGAAGAAGGGAATGG
This sequence comes from uncultured Rubrivivax sp., assembly GCA_964432385.1. GTDB lineage: Bacteria > Pseudomonadota > Gammaproteobacteria > Burkholderiales > Burkholderiaceae_C > Rubrivivax. The sequence continues at coordinate 3 of CAYSOD010000536.1, read as the reverse complement.
CCA